>JBFJTV010000267.1:0-4660 GCA_041625075.1 Candidatus Polarisedimenticolaceae bacterium
ACCAGTAGAATCACGAAGAGAAACAGGACCAGAATGCCGCCGGCGTAGACCAGGACCTGGACGACGGCGACGAACTCCGCCTGCAGGACGACATAGATCGCCGCCACCGAGAAAAACGTCACCAGCAGGTACAGCGCGCTGTGCACCGGGTTGCGTCGCGTCACGACCATGACCGCCGAGAACAACCCCACGACGGCGAAGATCCAAAACATCACGAGCTGGACGTCCATCTCTTCCTCAGCTCTCGTAGTCGTTCGCGTCGTGGCCGTCGTACAGCAGCGGAAGGTCGCTCATGAACTCGTGACGCCGGTACTTGGCAAGCTCGTAGTCGTGCGACATGTAGATCGCGGTCACCGGCTTGGTCGGACACGGATCGACGCACAGACCGCACAGACAGCAGCGCTCGTAATCGATCAGGAACAGCTTGACCTCTTTGCCCTTGCCGGTCCGGCGCGGCTGCGAGGTCACGGTGATGCAGTGATCCGGACAGGCGTCCGCGCACAGGTTGCACGCGATGCACAGCGGACCCTCGACATCGGGATGGTCTCGCAGACGCGGGACACCGCGAAAACGCGGGCGCAGCTCAGGTCGCTCCTTCGGATACTCCTGCGTGACGTGAGGACGGAACTGATGCTTCAACGTGACCCACAGACCGAGGAACAGCTCCATCAGAAAGAGCTTCCGCCACAGCGAGGGTCCGGGCCGCGAAACCTGAGACATCTCCTCCCCTAGCCCTTCAGCAGCACCGCCAGAGCGGTGATCATGACGTGGAGCAGCCCGAGCGGGATCAGCCACTTCCAGCCCAGCCGCATCAGCTGGTCGTAGCGATACCGAGGAAAGGTCGCGCGAATCCACAGATAGACAAAGACGACCAGAAGCGCTTTGAGAACGAACCAGAAGAACCCGGTGAGCGCCGCGCCGCCGAGAAAGGTGGACAACGGCTCCCGGGGAAGCACGCCGAAGGTGATGGGCAGCCAGCCACCGAGAAACAGGACGGTCACCATGAACGACACGAGGATGATGTTCATGTACTCCGCGAGGAAGAAGAACGCGAATTTCATCCCGGAGTACTCGGTGTGAAACCCGGCGACCAGCTCGGACTCGGCCTCCGGAAGATCGAACGGCGCGCGGTTGTTCTCGGCGACGGCCGAGACGAACAGCATGAACAGCCCCACGATCTGCGGGTACGGCCACCAGAACGCGTACCACACGCCTTCGGCGGCCTGCGCCCGGACGATCTCGACCATCGAGGCGGTCCCCGCAAGCATCAAGACCGACACGACCGACAACCCCAGCGGCACCTCGTAGGAGATCATCTGGGCCGCCGAGCGCAACGACCCTAGCAGCGGGTACTTCGAGTTCGACGACCAGCCCGCCATGATGATCCCGTAAACCCCGAGGCTCGAGATCGCGAGCAGGTAGAGCACGCCAACGTTGACGTCGGTGATCCACGGCGTGACCTCGACGCCGAAGACCGTGAACGACTCGCCCGAGAACGGGATGACGGCAAAGGTCGCCACCGCGGGAAGCAGGATGATCAATGGTGCGAGCAAGAAGACCAGACGGTCGGCCCTGGCAGGCACGATGTCTTCCTTGAGAAACAGCTTGAGGATGTCGGCGATCGGTTGCAGCAGACCACGGGGCCCGACACGCCGCGGACCCAACCGAACCTGCATGAAGGCGATGACCTTGCGCTCCAGTAGAACGAGGTAGGCCACCAGCCCCAACAACACGCTGAGGACGATCCCGATCTGGATCAGCGGGACGACGACGTACCGAGTGACCTGCTCACCCATCGAGACGGCTGCCCTCCCTCAGCGGTCCACACAACCCAGGACGACGTCCAGGGTCCCGATCAGAGCGACGATGTCGGCCACCATGTGCCCCCTGGCCATGTCCGGCAGCGCCTGGAGATTGACGAAACACGGCGACCGGAAACGGCAGCGATACGCCCGCTCCGAACCGTCGCTGACGAGATAGACCCCGAGCTCGCCCCGTGCGCCTTCGTTGACGTGGTACACCTCACCGGCCGGGGGTTTGAATTTCTTGCCGACCTTGGCCCGGCACGGCCCGTCCGGCATCTTGTCGAGCGCCTGCAGGATGATCCTCCGGCTTTGCCGCATCTCCTCCATCCGCACGAGGTACCGGTCGTAGGTGTCACCACGCTCGCCCAGCGGGATCTCGAAATCGAGGTCGGCGTACGCCTCGTACGGCATCGCCTTGCGGACGTCGTAGTTCACCCCGGAGGCCCGAAGACAGGGCCCCGTCATGCCCCAGTCCAGAGCGTCCTCGCCGGAGATCACGCCGATGTCGCGGGTGCGGTGCATCCAGATTCGGTTCTTCGTGAGGAGACGGTGATAGTCCTCGACCCGCTCCGGAAAGATGTCGCAAAACCGCCGGGTCTCGTCCGCCCATCCTTCGGGGAACTCCTCGTACATCCCGCCGATGCGGCAGGCGCTGAGCGTCAGACGCGCGCCGCAGTAGGCCTCGAACAGATCGAGGATCTGCTCGCGCTCGCGGAAGCAATAGAGAAAGACGGTCATCGCCCCGAGATCGAGCGCGTGGGTCGCCAGCCACAACAGATGGCTCGCGATCCGCTGGAGCTCGGCGAGAACGACTCGCATGTACCGCGCGCGCGGAGGAACCTCGATCCCGAGGAGCAGCTCGACCGCTTCGATGTAAACCAGGTTCTCGCAGAACGCGGCGACGTAGTCCATCCGATCGGTGTAGACGATCGCCTGCGGGTAGGTACGGTCCTCACCCAGCTTCTCGCACCCACGGTGGAGGTACCCGATCACGGGATCGGTATCGACGATCTTCTCGCCGTCGAGCTTCAACTTGAGTCGCAGCACGCCGTGGGTGCTCGGGTGCTGCGGTCCCATGTTGATTTCCATCTCGCTCGGTCCGAACATCGTCTCGTCCCCGCAGCTCAGCCGGTGGTTTGGCGGTCGTCGTCTTCCGGTCTTCGCCAGTAACCATGATCCTGCTCGCGGCCCTCCAGTGGAAAGTCCTTTCGGAGCGGAAAGGCGTCGAACTCGTACGGCATGAGGATGCGTCTCAGATCGGCGTGCCCGGAGAACCGGATCCCGAACATGTCGAAGGCCTCGCGTTCGTGCCAGCCCGCGGTGCGCCAGACCGTCGATACGGTCGGGATCTCGGCGTCCTCGTCCACCGCGACCTTGAGCGTGATCCGCTCACCGGTCTCGACGCTGTAGAGGTGATAGACGACGTCGAAGCGCGGCTCGGCTCGATCCATCCGGCTCATGTCGACACCGCAGAGGTCCGAAAGATGGGTCATCCGCGTTTCCGAGTCCTCTTTCAGGAAGCGGCAGGCCTCGGTGATCTTCTCCGTCTTCACGCGCACGATCGGGACGCCGCAATGAAAGGTCGGCTCACCGTCGAGTGTATCGGCGCGCTCGCTCTTGAGGCGCTCGAGGCACCGCGATTCAACGGGCGCGCTCAAGGTCTCCGCGAGCGAAGGAGGTTTCGGTTTCGGCTTCGGCTTGGCCTCGGGCGCGTCGGCGCCGCCCGCGGTCTTCGCGGGCTCGGGCGGCTCGGGTTTCGAGGGTGGTTTGTTTTCGCCCATGGATCAGGCCGACCTCTTCGCGATGGTCTCGCGGTCGATCTTGTCCTGGAGGACGAGCAGACCGTAGAGCAAGGCCTCGGGGCGTGGCGGACAGCCCGGCACGTAGACGTCCACGGGGACGACGCGGTCCACACCCTGGACGTGGCTGTACGTCGGGAACGGCCCCCCCGCCGTCGAGCAGATCCCCATCGAGATGACCCACTTGGGCTCCGGCATCTGGTCGTACAGCCGCCGGATGATCGGTGCCATCTTCTCGGTGACGGACCCCGACACGATCAGCAGATCGGATTGCCGCGGGGACGGCCGGAAGATCCCGGCCCCGAAGCGATCCATATCGAACCGCGACGCGCCGGCCGCCATCATCTCGATGGCGCAGCACGCGAGTCCGAACGTCATCGGCCACAACGACGACTTGCGCGCCCAGTTGAACACCTTGTCCACGGTGGTCACGAGCACGTTGGGGTGGAAGCGATCCTCGATCAGGCCCACGTGAGCGCTCCCTTCTTCCACGCGTAGACGTACGCCACGATCAGGATGAGAAGAAAAATCCCCATCTCGACCAGGCCGAACAGACCGAGGACCTGATACTTGACCGCCCACGGAAAGAGGAAAACGACCTCGACGTCGAAGATCACGAACAACACCGCGATCACGTAGTAGTGCACCGACTGCCGCCCCCAGGCCCCTTCCTCGGCTTCGATGCCGCACTCGTAGGCGGACTCCTTGACCGGGTTGGGACGGGCGGGCCGGATGAGGCTCGCGAAGGTCATGGTCACCGCGAAAAAGGCGATGCCCACGACGACGAACAGGAGGATTGGAAGGTAGGCGGCCGAGGACATGGGTCACTCAACATACCACACGCGGACCTGGACCTCTTGACCCTTTCGGGCGACCGAAATCGCTCGTCCGGCGTTGAAAAAACGGCGTTCGGCGACGGGGTCGCCGACCGCGGTCGACGCGACCCCGGTCCAGCGCTCGAGCGCCCGGAGGTAGCCGTATTCGAAGTCGGCCGCCTCCGCCTCCGACGCCCATCGCGTGACCCACAGCGTCACGCCGTCGCCGTCGCCGGGGCGC
>JBFJTV010000268.1:0-4656 GCA_041625075.1 Candidatus Polarisedimenticolaceae bacterium
AGCATCGCGCGGTTTTACATCGAGTGGAGCAGGAACGATCTCGACAACGGTGCCGAGCTGCAGTGCGAGGAGCATAGCCGCGCGCTCGCGATGATCCTCGCCGACGAGGGGTTCCAGGTGGTGACCAACCGAGTCGTCGACGGCGCCGGCTGGGGAAGCTGGCGGGCGCGGACGGATCGGATCCTCGAGACCTTCTTTCCGCTGGGGGAATAGGGACCGTCCCCGCCCGTGATCGCGATAGTGGTAGGCTTCGGGTAACCAACCGGGGCCCGACACGGTCCACGGAGTTCCGCTCAGAGTCCCGGCCCCTCGCACGGAGGAAGCATGCTCACCCCAACACGCAGGCAGTGGATCGCGGCCGTCGTCGCGGTCCTGTTGCTGACCCTACCGACCCTCGCGCAGGACGAGGCCGAGGTCGAAGGTCCCTGGCCATTCTTCTTGATCGTTCGCGGTGAAGTTGATGCCGCCATGATGGCGGAGTACAACGACGCCGTCGGGAAGATGGTCGCCGCCCACAAACAGCACGACAACGGCAACAACTGGGCGGCGTTCACGCGTTTGACCGGAAGCGAGGACCCTCGGTTCCACTTCTTCGTACCGATGACCACCATGGGCGAAATGGATGGCTGGACCCCGAACTTCCAGATCGTCGCCGCGGCCCACGGACGGGAGACGGCGCAGGAGGTTTTCGAGACGCTGCAGAAGTGCTGGAAGGCGGAGAGCCTGCTGCTCGCCTACAACCCCGGCATCAGCAATCCACCCGAAGGCCTGGGGGGCCAACCCCCACCCGCCGCCTGGCACCTCAAGGTCACGATCGATCCCGGCATGGTCTTCGAGTACATCGGCCTGGTCCAGAAGGTCGTCGAGGCCCACACGGGTCACGACAACGGGTTGAACTGGATCGGATACCAGAACTCGATCGGCGGCCACGGCAACGAGTTTCACTACTTCATCATGATGGAGAAAATCGGCGACATCGACACCTTGCCCAGCAACGACGAGGTCATGATCGAAACGGTCGGTGCCGAGACGTGGGGCGAGATGCAGAAGCGCATGACTGATATCGGGAACGCGGAATCGGAAATACTGGTGTTCTCACCGTTTCACAGCACGCGGATGCCCAAGGGAGGAGACGAGTAGCCGGAACCGCGGGCGACCTTGCTCAACCCACCGGGGCGATGTTCTGGTTCAACCGGAAGACGTTCTCCGGGTCGTACAGGTTCTTGATCTTGGCCAGCCGCTCATGGTTCGCACCGAAGGCCTCGCCGACGCGATCGGCCTCGTCCGAGCTCATGTAGTTGACGTAGACGCCACCCGTGGAATAGGGCTCGACCGCCTTCCACAGACCCCGGACCCATTCTCTCATGGCGCCATCGCCCGCTGCGTCGTCCGTGCGTCCGAGAATCAAGAGGTTGTAGATGGCATCGCGGTTGCCGAAGGCGTTCTCATCCGCACCGACCCTCGCGACCGCCCCGCCGAGCATGTGCTCGAGCCCCACGACGCTGACCGGAGTCGGCGCGTTGCTGGCATGTTCGATGAGGATGTTCTGGCACACCTCGCCGACGTCGGCGAGGTACGTCGCCTTCCAGTAGTTGCGCATCCCGCGCGGGAAGCCGTCGTCGAGGGCCTGCTGCACATCGGTGTAGGGCTTGAGGTTGATGTCGTCGAGCGCGGGCGATCCCAAAGAGCGCAGCGGTGCGACCACGCGCTCGCCCTCATCCTTCGAACCGTTGTAGACCACGAACGCGCCAATCACCGGGACGCCGTCGGGGGTGTGAAGGAAGGCGGCCATCGAAGAGACCTCGTCGGGTGCGCCAGCCGTCCAGTCGGCCCAGACCCGCATGAACTCTGTCGCCATGTCGCGCGGATAGAGGAGCATGCCCGCGTAGAGCTCACCAACCTCCCGAAGCCGGTACTCGAAGCGTGTCACCACGCCGAAGTTTCCGCCGCCGCCGCGGATCGCCCAGAAGAGATCGGTGTTTTGCTCGGTGCTCGCGGTCAGCACGTCGCCGTTCGCCGTGACGACCTCGGCCGAGATCAGGTTGTCACAGGCCAAGCCGTAAGAACGTGAGATCCAGCCGAAGCCGCCTCCGAGGGTGAGCCCCGCGATCCCGGTGGACGAGATCGCCCCGCCGGGGGAGGCCAGACCGTGCGCCTGTGTTGCCGCGTCGTAATCGTGCCACGTCGCGCCGCCCTCGGCGAGCGCCGTTCGCTTGCCGGTATCGACCGTGACGTTCTTCATGGGAGAGAGATCGACGACGATGCCGTCGTCGCACGTCGCGTGGCCGGCCACATTGTGCCCGCCTCCGCGAACCGCCACGGCAAGGCCGTTGTCGCGCGCGAAGTTCACCGCGGCCACCACGTCGGCCGTACCGGCACACTCGGCGATCATCGCCGGGCGCTTGTCGATCATGCCGTTCCACACACGGCGGGCCTCGTCGTAGCCCGCGTCGTCGGGTCGAACGAGCTTGCCCCGGAGCTGTTGGCTGAACCGGTCGATAGCGGTCGCGTCGGTCATGGCTGGGTTCTCCTGTGGGGGATCCTTTGGCCGAGTATACCCCTCGTGCATGGGGTCAGACCCTGAATCATGAACCACTCCCGGATTGCGCTATGCTCTTCCCATGGTTTCCACGTGGTTTGCGACGGGAGCGGTGGCCGCTGGCATCGGGGTGGCGCTCGGAGCCTTCGGCGCCCACACGCTCAAGGCTCGAATCGGAGCCGACATGCTCGAGGTCTACGAGACGGGCGTGCGCTACCACCTGGTCCACGCGCTGGCCCTGCTGGCAGTCGCGTGGGCGGCCTCGCGCTGGCCCGGGATGCTGACGAACGTGGCTGGCGTGCTGTTCCTCGCCGGGGTCATCCTGTTCTCGGGGAGCCTCTACGTTCTCGCGATCACGGGCGTGCGCTGGCTCGGGGCGATCACCCCACTCGGCGGTGTTGCTTTCATCGCCGGCTGGGTCTGTCTTGCCATTGCTGCAGTCAAAGGCGCCAAGACCTGAGACGACTTCCACGATAAGGACGATAGAGTTCGCCGCTTTGCCTCGCGGAAACCGTGGTCACCTCCCTCAAAACCTCGGTATTGTTTACCCCAAGAGGGGCAAATCGGTGCAGTTCGTCCGCGGCTTCCGAGAAGCGCGCAGGTTGACAGCGGAAACGCCCTTCGCGTAGTCTTCGAGGTAGAAAGTTACAAAAACTAAATCCGCGCCCGGGTGAGATCCCCCTGGAGGCCATGTGATCGAACGGTCGCCTCCTCGAGAACCCGACGGTGCCGAATCGGGTCGCTCGCCACTGCTCGAATCCTCGGTCGAGCTATTCCGCCGCGCCAAGGACGGGCAGGAGCAGGCGCTCGACGACCTGATCCGGCGCTATCTCCCAGCATTTCGTGCGTGGGCCACCCACCGCTTTCCACGATACGCGCGGGATGTCATGGACACGGACGATCTGGTCCAGGACACCCTGCTCCACACGATCCAACACGTCCGCGACTTCGAACCGCGTCGTGACGGCGCGCTTCAGGCGTATCTGCGACAGGCCCTGAAGAACCGCATCCGCGATGCGATCCGTCGCTACCAACGACGTGGCTCACCCGTCACGATCGACACCAAGCAACCCGACGTCCGCCCCTCTCCGCTGGAGGAGACGATCGGCCAGGAAGCGCTCGAGCGGTACGAGGCTGCGCTCGCGAGACTCGACGAATCGGAGCGCGAGGCGATCGTGGCGCGCGTCGAGTTGAGACAGAGCTGGGAGGAAGTCGCCCTCGTGCTCGACAAGCCCTCCGCCGACGCGGCCCGCAAAGCCGTCACCCGAGCCTTACGGCGGCTCGCCGAGGAGATGACGCGTGGATGAGCGAGACCCCATCGACAAGCTCACGCGCGCGGTGGCCGACCGCTCGCCGGTGACCTGGGATGAAGAGCTGCGCTCCGTGGCGGATGACGAGGGGCGCGCTGTCGTCGAGCAGCTGCAACTCGTCGATCGCATCGTCGACGTTCACTGGGGTATCCCGGACACGCTCAAGCACCTCGACGACTTCGAGGTCATCCGCGAGATCGACCGTGGCCGGATGGGGGTGGTCTACGAGGCCCGCCAGGTCTCACTCGACCGCCGTGTGGCGATCAAGGTGCTCCCTTCCGAGGTGACCCGAGATACGGTAAGGATCCAACGGTTCGAGCGAGAGGCCAAGTCGCTTGCCGCGATGAACCACCCCAACATCGTCACGATCTATTCCGTCGAGAAGAGTGGCGGCTTGCACTTCATCAACATGGAGTTGGTGGACGGTCGGCCCCTGTCGGCACAGATTCCGAGACGCGGGATGTCCATCGATGACCTTCTGGATGTCGCCATCCCCATGGCCGACGCGTTGAGCTCGGCGCACGAGCATCAGATCGTGCACCGCGATCTCAAACCGGCCAACGTCATGATCAGCCACGAGGGCCGGGTCAAAGTCCTGGACTTCGGCCTCGCGAAGCTCTGGGGCGACACATCCCTCGGCGAGAAGACCGCACTATCAACTGTCGATCTCAACGTAACCAGCGAAGGCTTCGTGGTCGGCACGATCCCGTACATGTCTCCGGAACAGGCGTCCGGTGGTGCGGTCGATCACCGCTCGGATGTGTTCTCGATGGGGATCATCCTGTACGAGATGGCCACGGGTCGGCG
>JBFJTV010000269.1:0-4645 GCA_041625075.1 Candidatus Polarisedimenticolaceae bacterium
CTCGTCCTGTTCCTCGCGGGTGATCTTCGACTCGGCCGCGACGTTCTCGGCCGTCTGAATCATCGAGTTCCTGGCCCACGGATCCAGACCGAAGTTATCGACGACCCAGTCTTCTTTCTGACCCGTGCCGCCCATTCCGGCGGGATCGGGATAGTAGATGTGCGGACCGTTGCTGCAACGGTCGGCGGTCACGGACAAGCCGACGCTGGTCCCCGCGGTCTCGACGTCGCCGGCCGCGCTCGCGAGCACTCGGGCGCCGGTTGCGCACGCCTGCGCGATCCACGGACCCGTCACACCCTCGGCACCGATCATCGCCGCGAACCAAGGACCCGCATACATCGATGACTTCTGCGGGATGGTCATCCCGAAGGTCACCGAGTCGAAGACGTCCGCGGAGATGTCACGCTGTGCCAGGAAACCGCGCGTCGTCTCAGCGGCCAGCGAAACCGCATTGAGGTGCGAGAGGCTGCCCTGCCACTTGCTGAACGGCGTGCTCCAGTAACCACCGTAGGGGATAAACGTCTTCTCGAACCTCACGGAAGGCTCCTCTCGTCTTGGTTGTGTCGCCGGGACTGCTCTAGTCTCCCCAACGCTCCAGCATCATCTTCAGTTCGTCGCGGTGCTTCGTCTCGTCGGCGATCAGCGTGTCGATCTCGACGGCGAGACCGTGCTCACCGGCTTGCTCGGCCTGCCCCCGCCGCTTCACATAACGCTTGATCGTATCTTCTTCCGCCGCGAGCGCATTCTGGAGCATCTCCTTGACCCCGGAAGCCGGCTTGACCGTCCCCGGCTGGGTCGTCGGCGCCCCACCGAGGCTCGCGACTTTGTCGGCCAAAAGCTCGGCGTGGGCCGTCTCATCGGGGATCTCCGAGGCGAAGAAGTTCCGGATCTCCTGACGATATGGTCCCTGCACCGTGCTGGCGTAAGTGCGGTACATGATGATGGCCGCGTACTCCTCCGCCAAGTCTATGTTGAGTCCGCGGATCAGCTCCTCGCTCTTGCCCATCTCGATCTCCTTGTTGGTGGTAGATCTTAGTATCAGTCTCCACCGGGGTCGTCAAATCCGACCGGCGCCTGTGGAGCCCACAGGTCTCATTTCTTCCAGCCTTCCCGGGGTGGCCCGCCCGGCCGCCATTGCACTACACTGGGGCCACGGTCGGGCATCGAGACAGGCAAGGAGATCGGCCATGCGGACAGACGAGATCCGGCGGCGTTCCCGCTGGATGATCCGGGCCCAGGAGTGGGACGAGCCCCGCGCCCGCTACCCCAACGTGTGGCATGAGGGCATGCCCCGGCATGTGCTGGCCTACGACACCGTCGCGTCCCGGATGCGGCTCGGCGACCTGGTCGCCGTCTTCTACCCCGCCAGCCAGAAGCATCCTGACCGGTCGGAACGGTTCCTCGGGATCTCCCGCGTCGTCGGGTTGCGGCGGTCGCACGATCCGGCGTGCGCCTGGATCGATCTCGAGACGGCCCACAGCTTCAATCCGCCCCTGAACCTCGGAGAGGCCCCTCGCCGCGTCTTTCTGTGTTGCGACCCGGGCTGGTCCGAGCACGAGGTCGAGGCGTTTCGCAAGGTCTATGAGGCGGCGGTCGCCGCGGGTTGGGAGCCCACTCCCGAGGAGACCGAGGTGGGCGCGCCCTCCCGTTCCATGACGCGCCACGACGCTGCACGGCCACGCGCCGCGGAAGGGGACCGGGACCCGACCGACCCGGCGGCTTCATCCGGCGCGAGTTCTGCGATCGCCCGGGATCCCGGGGCGATTCTATTCGGCGGGGCGGCGATGAACGGCGATATGAGAGATCCGCGCACCGGTACGTGGCTCGCCCTGGTCGCGCTTCGTGGAGAACAGCTCGAGTTGGTGAGACTCGAGGCCACGGGACGCTCCGGTCTCCACGGTCATCTCCGCGACCCGGACGCCGAGTTGATGCGTGCATCGGCGATCGGTCTGGGGTTCCCGGTCGGGCTTCCGTTGGCGTTCGCCGAGTCGCTTCTCGGCGGCCCGTTCCCCGATGAGGGCTGGTGGGCGCTGGCGGGAAAGCTCGAGAAGATGTCGCGTCCAGATTTTCTCGTGGCGCTTCAGGAGTTCCGCGACGTGCAGGGACCGGTGACGCGGTACACCGACGAGGTCGCGGGAGCACCGTCACCGCTCCATCGGGCGGGACCGGACATCGGCTCGATGGCCTATCACGGGATCAAGCTTCTGGCCGAGGAGCGTTCGCGATACGCCATGCGCCCGTTTGAGCAGGCGCAGGGCAAGGTGCTGATCGAGGTCTTCCCCGAGGGCGCCGCCAAGAAGCTCGCCGGTAACGGCGCCGAGACGATCGACGCATTGGCGGCGGCGGCGGACCTCCCGCTCAAGATCCCTGCCGGGTTCCGGAGCGCGTGCGAACGCAACGTCGAAGCGCTCGGCGCGGCCATGGCCGCGCGCTGTGCCGCGGCCGCGGTTCTGTCCGGAGAGACCGACAAGACTCCCGAGGAGCTCGCCGAGGCCGAGGCGGATCGTATCCGTCGCGAAGGCTGGATCTACGGCCGCAGTTGCTGAGCCGCAGCTTCATCCACGTTCCGGGAATCGGGGAGCGTCGCGAGCAGAAGCTCTGGCGTGGCGGCTACACCGACTGGGAGAGCTTCGAGCAGCTCCATCCCGCCGGCGCATGGAAGGACCTCGTGCTCTCGCGTCTTACACCCGAGCGGGCCGCGCGCGATCTTCCACGCCGGGAAACCTGGCGTCTCCTCACGCACTTTCCCGGCCGGACCGCCTATCTCGACATCGAGACCGAGGGGCTCACCCGGGCGCACGACGGCATCACCTGTATCGGTCTGTCCGACGGTCGTGACGTCGAGGCCTTTGTTCGCGGGCAGAACCTGCACCGTTTTCCCGATGCGATCCGGCGCTACGATTTTGTGGTGACCTACAGCGGAAGCTGCTTCGATCTCCCCGTGCTCGCCGACGCCTATCCGCGGATCGACTTCCGCCGGTTCCTCCATCTGGATCTTCGCTACCCGCTGGGTCGTCTGGGTCTCAAGGGCGGGCTGAAGGCGGTGGAGCGAAAGCTCGGGCTCTCCCGTCCCCGCGCGCTGGACGGCGCCGACGGCTACACCGCGGTGTTGCTGTGGAGGGCCCACCGGCGCGGGCACCCGAACGCTCTCGAGACCCTCACCCGTTACTGTCTGGAAGACGTCGCGAATCTCAAGCCGATCGCGGCGCACGTCTACAACCACATGACGGCGCGGCTACCCTTTGACGTGCCGCGAGTCCAGGACACCAAGGCCCCGTCGATCCCGTACCGCGCCGACCGCTCGCTCGTCCGGTCGCTTACGCGCTGAAGCTCAGCGCTTGACGATCAGCAGCCGCGTGGGGTCGAGATCGAGACCGGTCGCGGCCGGCTCCGGGTTGTCGTGATCCTTGAGCAGCTTGACGTGGACGGTCCCGTCCGCGGTCTGGAGCTGTAGGACGACATCGATCCATCTCTCGAACCGAGGCACCGGCTCCGGGTAGTCCCCGGCACCCGAGGCATCCCAGCCCTGAGGCGTGCGGACCGACATCCACATTTCGGCCTCGAACTCACGCGCGATGGCCTGTAGCGTCGCGAGGTCGTCTTCGGTGGCGTCGTTCCAGTCGTGGCGATCCACGATCATCAGGGCCGGGTGCATGTCCGCGTGATTGCGGAGAAACGTCAGATTCTTCTGGAGCGCATGAACGTCGAACGCGCCTTCCCGGAAGTTGTGGATACGGCGGTTGCGCTCGATCAGCAACCTGACCTCACCTGCATCCTCCAGGTTCTCCGAGGCCGCCAGCTCGGCAAAGATCTCGTCGTAGTAGTTTCGAATGCGATCGACGGAGTGGTCGATGGAAACGTGAAGCACCTGCTTGCCGCGCATCAGGTAATCGAGAGCGACACCGACCAGAAAGGCGCTCTTGCCCACACCCGGTCCCGAACAGACCACACCGATCTTTCCCTTGCCGAGACCCCCGTGGATCGACCGCTCGAGGATTCGAAGCGGGCTGCGTTCGTTCAGCTCCTTGCTCAGCATGACTCTCCTTTCGACCTTCCGGACGCGTCAATCCGATTTTGCAATTCTGCGGGCAAGCTCGCCCAGCTTGGTGACTCTCTTCTGCATCTTGTCCACCTCTTTCGAGATGGCCGCCATTTTCTCACGAGCCTGCTCGGTGAGATCGGCCTGATCCCTGAGAAGCTCGGTGTACCCGAGAACGCCCATCAGAGCGTTGTTGAGTCCGTGCTTGGCGCCACGGACTCCGAAGACGACGACGGTGGGCTCGATCACCGCGACCCCGAATCTCTTGCCGTTCTCTTCGAAAGAACGAACCTGCACGAAGAAAGGAACGTCCTCTTCTTCCTCGGGGAGCACTTGAAGGACGTCGGGGAAGACGACCGTGTCGGCACCCTCCAGAAACCGCGCCTTCGCGTCGGCGGCGCCTTGTAGCGACCCGAAGCGGTCGAACAACCCCTCGCCCTCGTGGAGCGCGGCTGCGACCAGCTCCTCGGCACTGCGGTTGAACGCCAGAATCTTGCCGCGGTCATCGAGCAGAACGAGGCCAAAAGTCAACGCGTCGATCAGTTCGGTCGGCCACGTCGCCGTCACGACCGCCCTCCGGCGTCGGCCCTGCTCATCCGTCGCGAC
>JBFJTV010000270.1:0-4645 GCA_041625075.1 Candidatus Polarisedimenticolaceae bacterium
CCACGAGGCGTTTCTGCCCGAGGACTCCGACGCGCAGATCGGCGCCTACATCGGCCCTCGCGAGGCCTCCTTCACCGTCACCTTCTCGTTCTAATTCCTGAACGGGGACATGCCTTTGTTGCCTGTTGGGTGCCAGACCTCGTTTAGGAATTAGAGCTCGTAAGTGCCGCCGGGGTCGATGACGGCGACCTTACCGCCGGTCTTCTCGACCTTCCCGGCGAACTCCGAAGGGTCGGCCTTGATGACGTCGAAGGTGTTGTAGTGCATCGGGATGTTGACCTTGGCGGAGAGCATCCCCGCCGCGACGACGGCGTCGGCGATCCCCATCGTGAAGTTGTCGCCGATCGGCAGCAGCGCGACGTCGAGCGGACCCCAGAGATCACCGATGAGCTTCATGTCGCCAAACAGACCGGTGTCGCCCGCGTGGTAGACCTTCGAGCCGCCCATCGTGAGGACGACGCCCATGGGGTTGCCAAGCGGCTCTCCCTCCGGGCCCGTCGATCCGTGCAGGGCGTTGGTGAACTTGACGTGGCCGAAGGGAAACTGCCGGCCACCGCCGATGTGCATCGGGTGGGCCTCACAGCCTTTGCTCGAGAAGTAGTCGGCGATCTCGAAGTTCGAGACGACGAGGGCGCCCGTGCGCTTCGCGATCTCGACGCCGTCGCCGATGTGGTCGCCGTGACCGTGCGTGATCACGATGGCGTCGAGCTTTTCGAAGGCGTCCGGGCCCACATCGGCAATGGGGTTGCCGGTCAGAAAGGGGTCCACGAGAACCGTGTGGTTGCCGTCGTTGAGCTCCCAGCAGGCGTGGCCGTGAAATCGCAGCGTCAGCATCGATGCCTCCTTAGTCCTTGATCTGTTTCAGCGCCTCGCCGGCTGCCGCGATCGTCGCGTTGATCTCGGCATCGCCGTGGGCCGTGGATACGAACGCCGCCTCGAACTGCGACGGCGCGAGGTGAACCCCCCGCTCGAGCATCGCGTGGAAATAGGCGGCGTATCGTTTCGTGTCCGAGCGGCTCGCCGACTCGAAATCGGTCACCGGCCCCTCGTTGAAGAACAACGTCGCCATCGAGCCCACGCGGTTGAGCGTTACGGGTAGCCCGGAAACCGCGGCCGCCGCCTCGCGCAAACCACCCTCGAGGCTCGCCGCGGTTTTCTCGAGCCGCTCGTACGTGCCCGGCTCGGCCAGCAGATCGAGGGTCTCGATACCCGCGCGCATCGCCAGCGGGTTTCCCGAGAGGGTGCCGGCCTGGTAGACCGGCCCGGTCGGCGCGATCTGATCCATCAGGTCGGCGCGCCCGCCGTAGGCACCGACCGGAAGACCGCCGCCGATGACCTTGCCGAAGCACGACAGATCCGGCGTCACGTCGTAGAGCGTCTGGGCGCCGCCGGGATGCACGCGAAAACCCGTCATGACCTCGTCGAGGATGAAGACCACGCCGTGTTTGGTCGTGAGATCACGGACGGCCTGGAGGTAGCCCTCGGCGGGAGGGATGACACCCATCTTGCCTGCGACGGGCTCGAGGATCAGGCAGGCGATTTCTTTCCCGTGTTGATCGAGCATCTGCTCGACCGCGGCGACGTCGTTGAACGGCACGACGCGGGTCAGCGCCGCGAGAGCGTCCGGGACGCCGGGGCTTCCCGGGATCGCGAGCGTCATGACGCCGGAGCCCGCCTGGACGAGAAGCGAGTCGACGTGGCCGTGATAGCAACCCTCGACCTTGACGACGCCGTCCCGACCGGTCGCGCCCCGCGCGAGCCGGATGGCCGACATCGTCGCCTCGGTCCCCGACGAGACGAACCGGACCTTGTCGCACGCCGGGACGCGCTCGCAGACGCGGCGGGCCAGCTCGGTCTCGAGCTCGGTGGGCGCCCCGAACGACGTTCCGCGTTCCGCCTGCTCGGCGAGCGCGGCGACGACCCTGGGGTGTGCGTGGCCGACGATCAGCGGTCCCCACGAGCCAAGGTAATCGATGTACTCGCGCCCCGCGGCGTCACGCACGTGGGCCCCGCTGCCGCTCGCGAAGAACACCGGGATCCCGCCGACGGCCTTGAAGGCACGGACGGGGCTATCGACACCGCCCGGAATGTACCGGGCGGCGTCCGCGTACAGCTTCTCCATGCTCACCTCTTTCGAACGCGGTCCGCTCATGTCGCCTCTTTCTCGAAAAGCCCGCACTGCACCGGCCCGCTCTTTTCGACCGGTCCCGGCTGGTAGATGCCCCGTCTTCGCGCCTCTTCGAGAATCCGATGATAAAGCTTCTGAAAGCGAATCGAGTGGTCCAGGTAACGGAGATGGGCCAGCTCGTGGCAAAGCGTGTCCACCAGGCTCGACTGTTTGAGGTGCTTCCCGGTCGTCGCATGACGCAGCCGAATCCGGATGACGCCGTCGCCGTAACAAACACCGTAGTGCTCGTTCACGCCCTCGTCTTCGGGCTCGATCGATGCGTATCGCAGCCGGAACTTGGGGACCAGCTCGTCGGCCCACCCGCGGAGCCGCTCCATCGCGGCGTGATCTTCTTCCTCGCGCGCAAGCCGTACCGAATTGGGCCGTATGGGCACCTTGACCATGTCGCGCAGACGAGCCTCGCCCGTCCGACGAAGCTTGAGATCGCTCTTCTTGAAGAGGCGACGCTGGTCCGACCGACCCTGCGCTGCTCCGCGTGCTCGGCCCACGGTCACCTCAGGAGCCGGGCGGCCTCGCGCGCGTGGTAGGTCAGGATGATGTCCGCTCCCGCGCGCTTGATCGCCGTGAGCGTTTCCATGACGATCCGCTCGCGATCGATCCAGCCTCTCTCCGCGGCGGCCGCCACCATCGAAAACTCGCCGCTGACGTTGTACGCGGCGGTCGGAACGCCAAAGGTCTCCTTGACGCGACGGATGACGTCGAGGTAGGCGAGTGCGGGCTTGACCATCACGATATCGGCGCCTTCGTCGAGGTCCAGACCGACCTCGCGTAACGCCTCGTCGGAGTTGGCGGGGTCCATCTGGTACGAGCGGCGATCGCCGAACTGCGGTGTCGAATCGGCCGCCTCGCGAAACGGCCCGTAGAACGACGACGCGTATTTCGCCGCGTACGACATGATCGGCAGATCGACGAAACCGCTCTCGTCGAGCGCCGCCCGGATCGCACCCACGCGCCCGTCCATCATGTCCGAGGGCGCGACGATGTCGGCGCCCGCCTGCGCGTGGCTGACGGCGGTACGCGCGAGCAACTCGAGCGTCGGGTCGTTCTCAACGATGCCGTCCTTGACGACGCCGCAGTGACCGTGAGCGGTATAGGCGCACAGACAGACGTCGGTCGCGACCGCGACGTCGGGGAGCGCCTGCTTGAGATTGCGAACCGCGCGCTGGACGGCGCCCTCCGGATGCCAGGCCTCGGACCCTTCGTCGTCCTTGTTCTCGGGAAGCCCGAACAGCAGGACCGTCTTGATGCCCTCTTCGCCGGCTTCGCCGACCTCGTCCACCAGGCGGTCCACCGAGAGGTGGTAGTTGCCCGGCATCGCGGCGATCTCTTCCCTGACGCCGTTGCCCGCTTGCACGAACAACGGGTAGATCAGATCGCTCACATGGAGTCTTGTCTCACGAACCAGGTCGCGAAGCTGCGCGGTGCGCCGCAACCTTCGGGGCCGATCACTCGGAAACATGGTCGCAGTCTCCCGGTGGGCTCGGGTTAATCGTCCTCGTCGTCAAAGAAGAAGTACTCGGCGCACGGCTTGCTGCAGAACTCGCGGCCGCTGTAGAGGAACTTATGGTCGTCGCAGTACAACGCGAAACAGATGGCGCACTTGTTGAGGTGAATTTCGTCGGCTGTTTTCTGGCAGACTTTACAAACCTGCTTCTTGGTCTCTTCCATGGTGCGCTGTCCTCACCTCGCGCCGCGCCAGGGGCAAAGCCGCATTATATCCGACACGGGCAAACCTGCCCGGACTCCTCGTCCCAGCGCCATCTGGCTTCGTCGCCGGAGAGATGGACACCGCCGAGCCAGCGGTCGATGCCGTTCCACTGGACGAAATCGCCCTCGCCGTTCAGCAGCTTGTCGCCGTCGTCGGTCGGGGCGACGACCCGGTCGGGAAACCGGTCGAAAGTCTCCGCGTGCTCGAACCGAATGACGGGGCGCGAGCCCCAGGCGAGACGCTCGAGATAGATCCAGAACGGGGCGTCTCCCATGAACGGGGCCTCCTCCTTTTCGTTGGTCTGCTCGAAGACTGCGCCCGCCGGTGCGGGGCCGCCGGCAAGCGCGGTCAGGATCTCGTATTCGGTGCGCCCTAGACCGTCTCGAACGGACGGGTACTGCTGGAGGTGCCGGCGGAGGGCGGGCCCCATGAACGGCAGCGCTCCGGTGTCGCCTGCGATGAAGGTCTCGATCGCGGCCGGATCGGAGGACCGGAAGGCTTCCCACGCCAGACGTCCCGAGGCGAGCTGGCCGGCCGAGACCGGGCTGCGAGCGTCGAGCAATGAGGCGATCTGCTCGGCGTCAAGCTGGCCGAGACCGGTGAATCGCTCGATGCCCGGAAAGCTCCCGACGCAGATCAGGGAGAGCCGCTTCTTGATCTCTTTCGGGAAGTCATGAAGGCGGTCGAGGATCTGCGCGAGCTGGAGCTGGTCGTAGAGATCGTGCTCGAACCACAGCACGATCTCGTCG
>JBFJTV010000271.1:0-4637 GCA_041625075.1 Candidatus Polarisedimenticolaceae bacterium
ACGTCGATCCCGAGCACGGCGATCTCGTCTGCGGGCGTCCCGGCGAAATCGCCAACCGCGAGTGCCGTTCCGGGAGCATACCGCTCCGAAAACGGAAGGTCGCCGCTGTCCAGACCGGTGAGCGCGTCCTTGAGGCGGACGCGGACCTGCCCGCTCGTGTCGTGGATGCCGAGCACGCCGATCTCGGGGTTCCCTCCCCCGTCGAAATCTCGAAGAACCACCAGGCTCCTCGGACGGAACACCGGAGAAAACTGCAGGTCGTCGAGGTCGTCACCGGACGAGGCGTCTTTCATCCGCACCGTCACCGCCCCGGTGTCGGGACGGGTCCCCAGCAGGGCGATCTCCTCTGCGGCGGTGGCGCCAAAGTCGGGCACGGTCACCAAGTCGACGGTGTTGTGCGTGGGGGCGAAGAACAGATCGCTGAGTGTCTCGCCGGAAAACGAGTCTTTGATTCGCACCAGGATCCTTCCGGTCGCGACGTGAGTTCCGAGGAGCGCTATCTCCCAGGCATGCCCGTCGGCGAAATCCCGAACGGCCACGATGTCCTCAGGCGGATAAGTCGACGAGAAAGTCAACTCGTTGACGCGTTCTCCGGAGCCGGAGTCCAGGAAACGGACCGCCACTCGGCCGGTGTTGGTGTTGATCGCAGCGACCGCAACCTCGGGCGCGGGTGTCCCGGCGAAGTCCGGGATCGCGGTCATTCCTCGGGTCCTGTAGTGCGGACCGAATGCGACTCCGGCGCTGACAGGTGCGCCGGAGACCGAATCCTTGACGTAGACGTTCTTCTTGCCGTTCTCCGACTCGAGCAGTACGGCCAGGCGGTACCCTGCACCGCGGAGCGCGACCATCTCCGGAGCCGACGCCACGGGCTCGGTGTCGAACGCCTGGTACCACTGTCCGATGGCCTCCCCGATCGGTGCTTCCGACTCCTCGACGAGGTGACCGAGGATGTCCGAATAGTCGTCGCAGGTACGGACCTCGGGCGACATCCCGATGACGACGTCGCCACCGGCGACCCGGGAGATCGCCTCGTCGATGGTCGGGTGGTTGCGCGCCGCGCGCACTTCGGGCGCGGGCGGCCCGTCGCCGTCGAACCAGCACGGCCCGTCGTTCGGTCCCCCCACGACAGTTTGCAACACGATCAGCTGAACCTGAGGGTGGTTGATACGAAGGGCGGCGATCATACCCTCGATCGCCACGACCCAGGCGTCCACGTCGTCATGGGGAAGGAAAGCATCCGTGATGCTGAGGACGAACCGCTCCGGAGCCTCGGAGCCTTCGACGCACGGGGACTCGATCTGCGAGCTCCAGCAGTTGAACTCCGGATCGGCCCAGCGTTGGACACCCGCGCCGCTACAGGCCTGAAGCTGCCAGTGGTCGTCCCCGACCATCTGCTCGAACGCGCTGGTGCCCCCGTCCTCGTCACCACCGTGATACCACTGCTTCACCTGGCTGTAACCGATGACGTGCGTACAGGCCCACTGCTGCGCGTGAGCGATCGAGCCCGCTGACAGAAACGCCGCGAGCCCGGTGATGATCCAGGGCTTCACCCGCATTGTGCCGATCCCGTCCCCTCTCGTGTGTGCTTGTCATACACGAATCTCGAGGCCCCGCCAAGGAGAATCCGTTTGGAGAAACGGGCCGCCGTCGCCTCCCGGAAGTGGTGAGATACTAGGGGGAGACTCGTCCGGGCCCGGGACCGGCCGCGGGCGTTCGTATCATCTCGAGGGCCGGGAATCGATGTCCGATAACGATCTGCCGCCTGGAAGCGAGCCGCCGGTCGGTCCCGACGACAAGGCCGGGGGCACCTCGGGTCTTACCCCCCTGGGCCGTCTCGGCGACTTCGAGCTGATCCGCGAGATCGGCCGCGGTGGCATGGGGGTGGTCTACGAGGCCCGCCAGATCTCGCTCAACCGCCGTGTCGCTCTGAAGGTGTTGCCGCCCGCGCTCGGTCTGACCGGGACGGCGGTGCAGCGTTTCCAGCGCGAGGCGCAGGCCGCCGCCAAGCTGCACCACACCAACATCGTCCCGGTCCATGCCATCGGTGAGTCGGAAGGCAGCCACTTCTACGCGATGGATCTGATTGACGGTCAGCCGCTTTCGGAGGTGCTCGGCGATCTTACGGGTGCCGGCTCCAACCCGCTTCTCGTCAAGACCGTGACGAAGACCTACGGAGACGAGGAAAGGGTGTCCGACGCCTCGCAAGGCGACCCCACTCTCGCCAGCCTCTCGGACGCGCACCCCGGAAACAGCCGCAAGTGGTTCGACGGTGTTGCCAAACTCATCGCCGAAGTCGCGGACGCACTGGAGTACGCCCACTCTCGCGGCGTGGTCCACCGCGATATCAAACCGGGCAACCTGATGCTCTCGACCGAGGGCCGGCTGTGTATCACCGACTTCGGTCTGGCACGAGTCGCCCAGGAACCGGGAATGACCGTGAGCGGCTCGCTGATGGGCACGCCGGCCTACATGTCGCCCGAGCAGATCACCGCGGGCCGTGTCAAGCTCGACCATCGCACCGATGTGTACTCGCTGGGCGCGGTTTTCTATGAGATGCTGGCGCACAGGCGTCCTTTCCCCGGTGAGAGCCGCGAGGAGGTTCTCAGCTCGATCCTGACCAAGGACCCGCGTCCGCCGCGCCGCTTCAACCCTCGTGTCCCGCTCGACCTCCAGACGATCGCCCTCAAGGCGATGGAAAAGGACCCCGACCGGCGCTACGCGACCGCGGGCGAGATGGCGCACGACCTCCGGCAGTACCTTCACGGCGGTCTCATCACGGCGCGGCGCGCGAGCCTTCCTCGACGGATCTGGAAATCGATGCGGCGTCATCCGGTGGCGTCGACGGCGGTTGCCGCGGTCGTGGTCGTGCTGCTCGTGACCGGCTTCAGCCTGCGCGCGCTGCGACAGGCCGACGCCCCACGGCTCGTTGCCGAGGCCAACCTGGCCCTCGAGCGCGGCGACCACCAGGCGGGGCTCGAAGCGGCCGATCGCGCCCTGGCCCTGACCCCGGACATGCCCGAGGCCCGGATCGTGCGCGCCCGGCTGTTGCTCGAGCTCGGACGACACGACGCGGTGGTCGCCGAGGCGCGCGAGCTGGTCGAGCACGACCCCGACGACTGGACGGCCCATTTCATACTGGCGTTCGAGTCCAAGAGACGACCGAGCATCAATGCCGCCGAGCACCTCGCCGTGGTGGAGCGGCTCGCTCCCGAGAGCGCCGACGTTTACTTCCTGCGCGGACAGCTCGCGGAGACGGCCACCAAGGCGGCGGAGCTGTACTCGCAGGCGCTCGAGCTCAACCCCGCCCACACCTGGGCCCTTCTGGAACGCGGCAACACGTATACCGCTCTGAAGGAATTCGACGCCGCGAAATCCGATGCCGAGAGGATGCTGGCGATTCGTCCACGCTCGCCACGCGGACGGCGCATGCTCGGTTTGTACTACCGCACGAGGGTTGAACGCGACTTCGACCGCTCCCTGGTGGAGTACAGCAGGGCGATCGAGCTCGATCCCGAGGACCCGAACAGCTACAACGAGCGTGCCTCTGTCTACAACGCCATGCAGCGACACGACGAGGCCATCGCCGACTTCACGCGGGCGATCGAGATCGGACCGGCGCGCGCCGTGTTCCATCGAAACCGCGGGCGCACCTACCAGCACCTGGGGCGCGACGAAGAAGCGATCTCTGATGCGCGCCGGGCGCTGGAGCTGAACCCCGAGGATCGCGGCGCCTTTTTCATTCTTCTCGACGTCTATCAAAAGCTCGTCCGGATGGACGAGTTCGAGCGCACGGCCGACGAGCTGCGCACCCTCGCTGCGGGCTGGTTCGACACCGAGGCCGTCGCCGATGCTCACGGCAACCTCTCCTGGCGATACCTGCGCATGGGGGCGCTTGATCGGGCGCTCACCGAGGCGGACCGCGCCGTCCAGGCCGACCCGGACGATTTGTCGGCCCGGATCCAGCGAATCCGGGTGTTGCGCGCGCTGAATGACCGGGCCGGGTTCGAGGAAGAGTGCGACGCGCTGGCGACGCTGGAGCTGGAGGACCCCGATCCCCTCGAGAACCGAGCCGAACAGCTCGGTTGGACGTGCCTACGGTGGGAGCAGGCGGTCGAGTACCTCGACGACATTATCGAGGATCACCCTGACTGGGCGGAGCCCTACGTCGATCGCGGCACCGTGAAGTACCGTCTCAAGCGGTACGGGGACGCGCTGCCCGACTTCACGCGTGCGATCGAGCTCAACCCGCGCTTCGAAGAGGCGTACACCAACCGGTCCGTCGTGTACGGCAGCCTGTACCGCCTCGAGGAGGCGATCGCCGACCGGAACAAGGCTCTCGAGCTCAACCCACGCAACGTCGTCAACCTCACGAATCGCGCCGGGCGCCACGAGTTCGTGGGACGACTGGAGGAGGCGATCGCCGATCTGGACGCGGCCCTCGAGGTGAATCCATACCACCGCTTCGCGCACCGTGTTCGAGCCCAGGTCAACAATGCGCTCGGGCGGTTCGACGAGGCCGCGGCGGATGCCCGAAGGGTGATCGAGCTCGACTCGACCGAGGTCCACGGATACCGGGAGCTGATCCGCGCCTACCGGGGGTTCGGCGACGACAAACGACTGCGCGAGGCGATCGAGCA
>JBFJTV010000272.1:0-4626 GCA_041625075.1 Candidatus Polarisedimenticolaceae bacterium
CCCTCGCCCGTGGTGACGATCTTATTTCCGTAGAACGAAAATGATCCGGCGTCGGCCATCGAACCGACACGCCTGCCCTTGTAGCGCGCGCCATGCGCCTCGGCGCTGTCCTCGAGCACGCGGATACCGCGTTGACGACAGAGCGCGAGAATCGGATCGAGGTCCGCCGGGTGACCGTAGGAATGCACGGGAACGACCGCGCGTGTCTTCGGAGAAAGCGCCCGCTCGACCGCGCGGGGGTCGATGCACCAGGTGTCGGGCTCGACGTCGACCAGCACCGGCTCGGCGCCGAGATGCGAGATCGCGGCCGCCACGGCGGCAAACGTCAGGTCGGGCAGAATCACCTCGTCACCGGGACCCACGTCGAGCGCGCGAAGCGTCACCTCGATGGCCGTGGTTCCGTTGGACACCGCGATGGCGTGCTTTGTATCGCAGAACCGGGCAAAGGCCTCCTCGAAGCGGCCGATGAACTCTCCGAGCGACGACACCCACCCCGACTCGACCGCTTGGAGAGCGTAGCGGCGTTACAGCTCGCCGATGTCCGGAACGGCGACCGGAATCGTCTTGTGCTTCTTCGGCATCTCCGCTCCTCGCGTCACACGAAGTCGTTACCCGTGACCCGCGGCCAGCTTCTCCATCAAGGTCACGAACTCCCCCGCGCCACGCGCGCGGGTGAAACGCTCTTCGAACAGCCGCCGGGCGTTCCCTCCGTCGGCCCGACACCGTTCCTCGTCCCTCTCGTACGTCAGGATCGACTCGACGAGGGCCTCCGCGTCACCCGTGGCTATCCTAGCGCCGCAACCGCCCTCGTCGAGGATATCCGCGATCTCGCCCCGGGGCGGACCCACGTACAACGTAGGGCGTCCAGCGGCCAGGATCCCGTAGATCTTGGATGGCACCAGCAGCCCCGGCACCGAGTCGCGGAGCGTGACCAGGTGAACGTCGGCGGCCGTCAGGCTTTCTCCCAGACGGTCGCGAGGCATGTAGCCGCGAAACTCGACGTTGGCGAGACCCCGCTCGCGGACCGCCTGCTCGACTTCGGCGCGGCGGGGCCCGCCTCCGACAAACGCGAACTGCACCGTCGGATGATCTTGCATCCGCTCGGCCGCGGCAAGAACCGTTTCGAACTCGTGCGCCAGCCCAAGGTTGCCGGAATACAGAACGACAAACCGTCCGTTCCATCCCCACTCCGCCCGTAGCGGATGCGCCTTTACCGGGTGGGGGCGGATGACGTCTTCATCCGCCCAATTGTGGATCACGGCGATGTTCCTGGCGCCATGGCGGCGGAGGTGCTCTCCCATGTGCTCCCCGAGCGCCACGACGGTGTCGGAACGCCGTAGCGTGGTCTTTGCGAGCCAACCCAGAAGACGTCCCGCGATCGACCGGGGTGTCAGGATCCCGAGCTCGAAGGCCAGATCGGGATAGACGTCCATGACCCAGAAGACGAAACGGAATCCGCGGAGCCGCGACAGCAGCAGCCCGGCCGCCGCCATCATCGGGGGCGTCGAAAGACACAGCATGACGTCCGGGCGCTTGCGGAATGTCAAAGAGACCACGGCACCAGTAAGAAACGTCGCGTAGTCGATGAGCCGCCCCAGCCGGCTACCGCGTCCAAAGCCCGTGGTGCGCGTGCGTCGAATGCGAACGCCGTCGATGACGTCGCGCCGAGGATAACGCCGGGAGGGCCAGGCATAAGCCCGGTCGGAGGCAACCGCATGGACGTCGTGTCCGGCGCGAGCGAGAGTGGCCCCGACGTCCGAGAGGATCTGCGCCGTCGCGGCCTCGTCCGGTGCGTAGTACTGGTTGAGAAGAACGACGTTCACTTCGAGACCCGGTCGTCGTGGGACGATGGACGCATCTCCCGGTCTCGCACGCGAACCGCGGGGTTCCCGTGGTAGATCACGAACGGCTCGAGGTCCGAGGCCGTGACCGAGCCCAGACCGAGCACGGCCCCCTCGCCCACGGTCACGCCTGGACCGACGATCGCACCTGCGGCGATCCACGCGCCGCGACCCACCACGATGGGCTCGACCCGGAGGTCGAAGCGTCGAGAGCGGTAGTCGTGGTTTCCGGTGCACAGGTAGGCGCGCTGCGAAATGCACGAATGGGACTCGACGCGGATCTCGGCGAGCGAGTCGAGCCACGCGTCTTCGCCGATCCAGACGTGATCGCCGAGCGCGATCTTCCACGGCAACGTGATCGACACTCGCGGTTTGATCACGACGCCCTCCCCGACCTTCGCGCCAAACAAGCGCAGCACGACGCGCTTGAACGAGTACGATGGCACCAGGGCCGACTGGAAGACGAGCGCCGAGACGAAGCGCCACACGACCTCGATGACGGCCGATCGACCGCGATCAAAATTCCCGGGGGAATAGTTCGCGAGATCGACAGGGGTCTCGGACATAAGCAGCCGTCCACGCGCCGGGCGCCGTTCGGACGCGGGTCCCGGGGCGGTGCAGCGCGAGAACCGCTTCCCGCGGGACACCACCCCCGGATTGGGACCCCTAATATCCGCTATTCCTGGCGGAATTCAAGTGGCGGAGCGTTCGTCCGCGGGGCCGGTGCGGTGCTAGGATCGTGGGCAGGGTCGGCGCGGGTCCCCCAGAGGCTTGCCCTTCCGGGGGGCGGCTGTACCTTTCAGTGAAGCCGACAGGGAGTTCGAAGATGAAGAAGGCGTTGATCACGGGCATCACCGGGCAGGACGGGTCATACCTGACCGAGCTCCTCCTCGAGAAGGGGTACGAGGTTCACGGTCTGATTCGTCGCGCGAGCACGTTCAACACGGACCGCATCGACCACATCTACCAGGATCCGCACATTCCCGGGAACCACATGATCCTGCACTACGGCGACCTGACCGACGGAACGGGTCTTCGGCGGGTGCTCGAAGCCGTCAGCCCCGACGAGATCTACAACCTCGGCGCGCAGTCCCACGTCCGCGTCTCGTTCGATCAACCCGAGTACACCGCGGACGTCGTCGCAACCGGCGCCCTGCGCCTGCTCGAGACACTGCGCGACTACCTTGGAGAATCGGTCGAAAAAGTGCGTTACTACCAAGCAGGCTCTTCCGAGATGTTCGGCTCGACGCCGCCTCCGCAGGACGAGAACACGGCATTTTACCCACGAAGCCCGTATGCGGTGGCCAAGGTCGCGGCCCACGGCTACGGCGTCAACTACCGCGAGGCGTACGGGATGTTCGTGTGCAACGGAATCCTGTTCAACCACGAGTCACCGAGGCGCGGCGAGACGTTCGTGACCCGGAAGATCACGCGTGCCGTGGCCCGGATCAAGATGGGGCTCCAGGATCGTCTCTATCTCGGCAACCTCGATGCCAAGCGCGACTGGGGCTACGCCGGCGATTTCGTCGAGGCGATGTGGCTGATGCTGCAACAGGACGAGCCCGACGACTACGTCGTCGCGACGGGAGAAGCGCATTCGGTCCGGGAGTTTCTCGAGACGGCGTTCAGTCATGCCGAGCTGGATTACGACAAGTACGTCGAGATCGACCCGCGGTACTTCCGACCGACCGAGGTGGACCACTTGCTCGGCGACGCGACCAAGGCGCGAGAGAAGCTCGGGTGGTCACCGCGCGTCAAGTTCGAGCAGCTCACGCACATGATGGTCGATCACGACATGGAACTCGCACGGCAGGAGAGAACGCTCAAGGACGCCGGTCACACCGTCGCCACCCGCGGCAAGGCCGCCGATTGATGGACAAGAACGCGAGGATCTTCGTCGCCGGTCACCGCGGTCTCGTCGGTTCGGCGCTGGCGCGGTGCCTCGAGCGCGACGGTTATACGGACCTCGTGGTCCGGACGCGCGACGAGCTCGATCTTCGAAAGCAGTCGGAGGTCGACGAGTTCTTTGCCGCCGAGCGACCCGCGTTCGTCTTTCTGGCGGCCGCCCGCGTGGGGGGGATTCTCGCCAACAGCACCTACCCGGCGGAGTTCATCCGCGACAACCTTCTCGTCCAGACGAACGTCATCGACAGCGCCTACCGTCACGAGACCCGCAAGCTCTGTTTTCTGGGGTCGTCGTGTATCTATCCGAAGCTGGCCCCTCAACCGATGAAGGAGGAGCACCTCCTGACGGGTCCGCTGGAACCGACCAACCAGCCCTACGCGATCGCCAAGATCGCGGGGATCGAGATGGCGCGCTCGTACCGCAGGCAGTACGGGTTTGCCGCGATCAGCCTGATGCCGACGAACCTCTACGGACCGGGCGACAACTTCGATCTCAACTCGTCGCACGTGCTGCCCGCGCTGTTGAGGAAGTTCCACGACGCCAAGGAGCGCGGTGCGTCAAGCGTGACGGTCTGGGGCACGGGAAAACCGCGACGCGAGTTTCTCCACGTCGACGATCTCGCCGACGCCGCGGTCTTCCTGATGCGGGAGTACGACGGCGAGGAGATCGTCAACGTCGGCTGGGGAAAGGACCTGACGATTACCGAGCTGGCCGAGATGATTCGCGATGTTGTCGGCTTCGAGGGCAAGATCGAGTTCGACACCTCGAAACCGGACGGGACCCCTCGCAAGCTACTCGACACCTCGCGGCTGAACGCGCTTGGGTGGACTCCCAAGATCCCGTTGAGGAAAGGGCTCGACGACACCTACCGTTGGTATC
>JBFJTV010000273.1:0-4611 GCA_041625075.1 Candidatus Polarisedimenticolaceae bacterium
GCGAAGACGACCGCGGGCTCGGGCGACCACGGGGGCGCGGTCTCGGGTCGGAGGGAATAGACGAACCCGATCAGGTCGGCGAGCTGATCCTCGGAGAACAGGTTGCCGAAGCCGGGCATCGCGCTACCGGGCAGTCCCTCGCGGATCGTGCGCTCGAGGTCCTCGGGACGCGGGAGATCGCCGCTGGGCGTCGTCCGAAAACGAAACCGCCGCGAGGTCAGATCGCGCGGGGGTGGATCGAGATCGGCCGCCCCCGGTCCGTCACCCTTGCCGCCGGTTCCGTGACAGGCCGCGCAGGCGCGCGCAAAGATCTTCGATCCGTTCTCTCTCGCGACTTCCTGCTCGAGCTGCGTGAGGCGCTCGAATAGCTCGGACGACGAACCGTCATCTCCCCGGGGCGACCCCACGACCGCCAGACCGGCGATCGCGAGCATGAGGGCGAGGGTCCGACCGCGAAATCGCATTGCGAAAACGGTAACCGGTGCAACGAACAGGGGATTGCGACGGCGCCCCTACAACGGGACAGTTTTCAGGGCGATTTCGAACCGTACCCCTGGCCGGACGGGACAAAGTCTTCCTTGAGATCGCCCGTTTCGAAACCGACAAGCAGGACGTTGCGGGAGACTCTGGGTTATGCTCGGTCCCGTTTCACAAACGAAGGAGGGGGACCCTTGCTCACGAAGGTGTCGGGAATCGTCGCATTGTCCGGTTTTTTACTCATCGCATGCTCATGTACCACTCCACCTCCAGCCGAGAATGGGGACGGCCATCAGCAAGCGCGACCGGCTCTTCCTCCCGAGCCGACCGTCACCTATACGTCGGCGGACGATCAGAGAGTCGAACACGGGGAGTGGATCGCCGACGTCGACGAGGCGAGAAGACAGCTCCACGCCCAACACCATCCCCACGGGGTTCTCGAGACCCGCAGAATCCCCGGGCAGTTCGAGCCGCCGGCAATGACGGCGATCAGCGATTTCGCCCTGCTGAAAGACGACCTCGTCACGATCAATCCCGGCCCGGGTGAGTTCGTCCACGTCATGGAGGGACAGCGCCACGGCTACGAGAACCTGACGATCGGGATCACCTATACGGCCCCGGGCGGCGCACCCCCGATGCACACCCATCTCGGCGAGGAGTCGCACGTTCTGCTCGAGGGAAAGATTCTCTACGCGCTGGGAGACGAGGTCTTCGAGCTCGAGGCTCCGTACATCGTCAACATCCCACCGATGGTTCCGCACTCGTTCCGCAACGAGGGGGACGAGCTTGCCGAGCTGGTCGTGATCTTCCCCACCAACGTCTGGGAGTACGACGTCCTGGATTACTTTCCGTTTGCGAATCTCGACACCAACGCCGGGGCAGACTAGGCACCGAGACCGGCGGAACGCGCTTCCTTGACACCGTTTTGGCCGCCTAGTAGGTTCGGGTTCTTTCAGCGGCCGAAAGGACATGGGGGTGGTCTCGACTCGGTACGGGGTGACGCGATTCCTCGCGCGTGTCGCGCTGGTGGGGCTCGCGTGCGGCGGGTTCGTTGCCTGTGGAGCCGACCCCCCGGTCGCAGACGTGGTCGGCAGTGCGACCGTCGGATCGCACCGAACGATCGGAATTGCCGAGACGATCATGAGCGCTCCTCACCCCATGGACGGGAGCTGGGTGTGGTCGTACGAGACCGTCGTCCTCGGCGAGCCGGACGGTTTCATCCAACTCGAGTTCGCTGACGAGATCTCGATCGGCCCGATCATCCTCCAGGCAGACGCGGACGATACCTATCTGGTCGAGAGATCGCTCGACGGTTCGACGTGGGAGACGATCTGGACTGTCGAACCCGTCCCGAACGCACGCGGCCTTCGCACGCGTACGCGGCCCGACGACGGGACCGTCCCGGCACGGTACGTACGCGTACGTGCCGAGGGCGGTGACGGTCTCTACTTCCTCGGGGCACTCCGTTTCCCCGAGACACTTCCCACGGCGCCCGCGGAGTGGCTCGCCTCGCAACCTGTCCCGGGTTTCTATCCCTGGTTCGATCGCTTCGAGCTCTACCCCGTCAAGGCGCTGGTCGCCGTGCTCGGCACGCTCGTCGTTGGCTGGGGTGTGCTCCGGCGGAGACGCCGGCGTCCGACGGAGGACTCGAGAGCCGAGCGGGCCGCGCTTCTGACGCTCGGAGTACTCGGAGCGATCTGCTGGTTCAACTTCTTTCAGTACAGCACGCGAACGTACGACGAGACCCACACCAACTACTGGGACATCTATCATTACTATCTCGGCGCGAAGTATGCGCCCGAGCTCGGCTACACGCACCTCTACAACTGCACGGTCGATGCCGATTCCGAGGACGGATTCGCGACGCTGTCTCCGATGCGGCGGATGCGAAATCTGGAAACCAACAAGGAGGAGCGTCCCGTCGCGACCGGAAAGTGTGCGGGCCGTTTCGCGCCGGAACGTTGGGCAAGCTTCAAGGCGGATCTCGCATTCTTGCGCAGCAAGCTGCCGCCGGAGATCTGGGGCGTCATGCTCATGGATCACGGCTACAACGCGCCACCGACCTGGGGAGTCCTCGGACGCGCACTGGCCAGCTCGGGGCAGATATCGAACACGCAGGTCTTCTTCCTGACCGCGATCGATCCCGTTCTTCTCATCGTGATGTGGGTCGTCATCTGGCGTACCTTCGGTTGGCGAGCGGCGTGCATCGCGCTCATCTTCTGGGGAACGAGCTATCCTGCACGATCGTGGTGGACGGCGGGGGCGATCCTGCGACACGACTGGATCTTTCTGTCGGTGCTCGGAGTGTGTCTGTTACGCCGCGGGAAGATGCTCGGCGCCGGGGCGGCGCTCGCCGGCGCGACCTTGCTGCGAATCTTTCCGCTGTTCTTCGTAGTGGGAGTGCTGTTCAAGGCCGGCGCGGACCTGATCGAGCGCAGGACCGTGGTGCCGTCGCCGGCACACCTGCGCTTTGCGCTCGGGGGGTTACTGACCGTCGCGATTCTCGTGCCGGCATCGTTTCTGACGGCGGGCGGTGCGGGCGCGTGGCCGGCCTTTGCCGAGAACAGCCGCAAGCACCTCGAATCGCCCGTGGCCAACTACATGGGCCTCAAGACGGTCATGCGCTATGTCGATCCGGGTAGCCTCCCTCGGGTGGTGGACGGACAACCAGACGCGAACCCGGACGAGAAGCGCCCGGCGATCGGTGGTGCCGGCCGTCTCATCGTGGTGACGCTCACGTTACTGTCGTTCGTGCTTCTCGCGGCGGGTGTCCCGCGCGAGCCGGAGTGGTCGGCCGCCATTCTTGGCGCGGCCGTGATCCCGTTTGCCACCGAGCTGACCGGGTACTACTACGCGATCTTCCTTCTCTTCGCGTTTCTGGCGAGTCGGCGGCCGTGGATCGGTGCGGCGTTGTGCGGTCTGGCCGTGGCCTTCGAGATCCCGCGCCGGATCTACTCCGTCCCGTTCGAAGACGGTCTCGGGACCTACTTCTGGAGCAGCATCGCGGTGGTGCTGTTCGCCGGGGCCGTGCTTACGGCGTTCGCGACGAGACCGGTGCCTCCGGAAGAGCAAGCACAATGAAGAGCGCCGGGAATCCGTACCGGCTTCCGCTGTAGCCGCCAGGATCGTTCGTCAGATTGAAGCGACTGCCTGGCGCAACACGTTCGCCTCCGTCAACTCCTCTTGTGGCAGGGCATCCACGACGGCGCTGACGATTTCTCTCGAACGCCGGGCCGGTACGCCCAAACGCATCAGACCGTGGGCGATCGCCTCCACATCCACCGTGTGACCCGCGTCAGAGTCTACAGCGGTAGACTTATGGGTGGAGACCGTCGGCGACGCCTTCGACTCGAGACGCAGAACCGGGAGAAGGTCGGCAACGTCCCGATCCGATTCGACGCCGCACCTGAGAACGCGATCGGAAGCCACGGGCAGCCATTCCGTCACGCCATGCGCGTCGGCGCTCACCCGCAGAAGCCCGGCATGGATCAGCGCGTGACAGGTGGTGCAAACGGCGACTTCGTTCTCCAGCACGGTCCTACCGCCGTCGGATCGAAGCTCGATGTGGTGGCAGTGATCGGCGAGATGGAGACACCGCGGGTTACCACAACGGCCCGCCTCACGGCCGAGAACCTGGCGCCGAAGCCTGGGCGGCGTGGGACCGTCGATGACCACCCGCTCCGCGCAACCCTCGTAGCGCTCGACCTCCTCGGCCTCGACCTCGACGAATCCGTCAACCGTTCCAACGCGCGCCCGCCGGCAGTCCGGGCAACGGTGATAGACGACCTGGGCCCGGCTCGAAGTGCTCCGCGGTACGAGGGTTGACCGCCCCGAGGCCGAGCCGGCTTCGTCGTCGGCCGCGGAACCGAAGCGACGCGGGTGATTGCTTTGAGCACCGACCAGCCGATCTCTCCCCGGGCAAAGGCTTCGCGCAGGTCGGTCAGCTCGACGAGCGCCCTGGCCACCCGAACGTATTCGAACGTCGCAGCGCGACGCAGGTGAAAGAAGCGGTCGGCGTACGCGGCCAGGCTCGGAAAACCGAGCTCGAGGTAGAGGTTCGTCTCACCGAGAACGCGAAGAGCTTCGCACAACGACAGCCTCCCACGGTTGCCGACGCGAAACGACTCGCAGGCC
>JBFJTV010000274.1:0-4570 GCA_041625075.1 Candidatus Polarisedimenticolaceae bacterium
CTTGAAGTTCTTCTCCTCGCCGCCACCGCAGAGACGCCCGCCACCCCCCTCGGGTTATGGCTGACCGAGGACGACAAGGGCCGTGTCGAGATCGAACGCTGTGGAGAGGATCTCTGCGGAACGATCGTGGAGCTGACCGAGCCGTACACCGAGGAGGGCGCGATCAAGAGAGACGTCAACAACCCCGACCCCACGCTTCGCGACCGTCCCGTGGTCGGGATCGAGGCCCTCCGTATCGGTGCGAAACCCGATGACGAGGGCGTGTGGAAAGACGGCTCGATCTACGACCCCGAGAACGGCAAGACCTACAAGTGCAAGATGTGGTTCTTCGACGCGAACACGCTTCGGATCAGGGGGTTTGTCGGTGTCTCGTTGCTGGGTCGCACGGTCGAGTGGAAGCGGTCCGAGCGGAAGAGCGACTCGTCTTCGCCCTAGCCCCGTTTAACCGGAGTACTGCCACTTTTCCTTGTTGGCGGCGATCTCGTCGGCGCTCGGCTGTTCCTTCTCGATGTTCTTCGCCACCTCGAACAGTTCGCGCTCGGAGTCGCAGCGGGCGTTGAGCGGGCCGTCCTCGGCAAAGACGTCGGGGACGGCGTCGCCCTCGAAGATCGCTTCCCAAGGACACGCGGGCTCGCACGCGGCACAGTCGATACACTCGTCGACGGAGATGTACAGGATGTCGGGGAGGTCCTCGGTCGGTTCCTTGACTTCGTAGAAGCAGTCCACGGGACACACGGCAACGCACGCCGTGTCTTTATTGTCTAAACACAACTTGGTTACCACGTACGTCATCGAGCTCTACCTCCGTGCCTCGATCCAAAACCCGGGCCGGAGACCGCGGTCAACCGCTCTCCGGCCTGCCGCAATGAGAAACTAACATTACCTGATTCGCCGCAAAAGTCCAGACCATTGGTCACCCGCGAGTCGCCGTCGGTGGCGCGGTTCTGCGCGACCAGAGCATCAGTGCCACGGCCCACGCGAGCAGCAGGGCGCCGGTCCACTGGTGGGCGGTCGTCGCGCCCACGGCGAAGAGCGAGAAGCTCGAGATCGACGGGTCGATCCGCGTCCCGATGAAAGCTCCCAAACCGAGTAGAAGCTGAAGGCCGAGGAGGTGCATGAGTCCCCTGCCGAGCCGCTGCAGCGGCTGTACCGGTGGATCTACAACCGAGGCGCGCACACCCGTCGCGATCGCGATCACCGCGACGATCATGGCCATCGCGATGTGGATCATCAGACCCGCGGCGAGATGCCGTTGGATGGCGCCAAGGACGAGCTGGATCACGAGCGCGCCGACGAGAATCACCGGAAGGACCCGGTCCGCATGCTCGGAACGTTCCGCGGGTCGGCTCCAGCGGCGGGACGTGAACACGGCCAGCGCGACCAGCGTCCCGAGAAAGACCTGCGCGAGCACCCCGTGGACCACGGCCAGAACGATGTTCGGGCTGACGTCGGCAGGCGACGTGCTCAGGGTCGGGTGACCGGTGACGCGAAGCCCACCGAGGATCCCCTGAACGACGACCATCACGACCGCCGACCACGCGAGTCTTCGAACCCACGCTCGCTCGTCGATCCTCTGGAGGACGATCGCGACGACCACCGTCGTCAGCCCGACGAGCGCGCCGAACAAACGGTGCGCGTGCTCGTAGTAGATTCCTCCGGTCATCCTGGACAGCGGAAACAGAAACATGTTGTAACCGTACGAGTTCGGCCAGTCGACGACGGCGAGCCCGGCATCGGTGCTGGTGACCAGCCCCCCGACCGCCATCAACAGCAGGGTCGCGACGACCGCGACACGAACAAAGACGGCCGGCCACAGCGCACGATCAGCGGGCCTCTCGTTCCGGGAGCCGACAACGGCACCGATACCGCCCAGGATCGCCGAGGCCGCGACGAAACCGGGGACCCAAACGAGGGCCAGTGGATCGAGGGCGTTCGGCGTGTCGCGGGAGAAGAGGCTCAGAAGGACCATCAGATTGACGAGACCGCAGAGAACCCCGACGTAGACCCCGCCCTTCCATCCCCGCCCCGTCAATCTGCCTGCGAGAAACCCCCCGGCGAGGAGACAGACGAGAAACAGACCGAACAGCAAAGCCGCCGGGGCCATGACGAGGGGAAGCCGCCCGAGGTAACCGACGGCCCACATGGCGACGGCGGTCCCGAACCCGAGAGCGAGAACGTCCGCCCCGGCCCGGGTGGTTTGCGGGTGACTGCCGGCGAGTGCGCTCACGGGTCGCTCTCCGATCAGTGGACGATCACCAGAAGCATGAACAACGTGAGCCACACGCCACCGAGAAAGTGCCAGTAGATCGCGCAGTTGCGGACGCCCGCGTGGCGGGCCCAGGTGTATCGCCCGCGCCGCGCCCGCACGGTCGTCACGGCGAGGGGTACGAGCCCCCCGATGACGTGGATCCCGTGAAGCGCGGTGAGGACGAAGAACGTAAAGGCCCACAGGTTCGAGCGCGCCGTGATCTGCTCCGAGACCAGGCCATACCAGGCCCACGCCTGACTCGCGAGAAACGCGACTCCGAGTGTCAACGTCACGAGTAAGGCTCTCGCGGCCCAGCGTGTGTCGCCGCGAGTGACGGCGCGGTGGGCGAGGTGAAGTGTGGCGCTGCTGGCCACGAGCAGAGACGTGCTCGCCCACAGGACTGCGGGGAGCCCCGGCATCCCCGACGGCGGCCACGTCTCGGCCTGAACGCGTACGGCGATGTACGCGGCGAGCGACGCGAGAAAAAAGACACTGAGCGACCCGACGAACAACCACACACCCATGGTCCCCGCGCCGGGAACGAGCGCGCCCGCGTCGCCGTCCGGGCGGACGACGATCGCGGCGTTTCTCGAGGATCGTGTCATCGGTCGACGGCCGGTGCGTACCCCGGAATCAGCTCGTCCTGGTACGTCTGCGTGTCCATCAGGGCGAAACCGATAAACAGGGCGAAGAACACGATGGATGCGACAAAGAAGATCGTATTGATCGGCCGCTCCCATCTCAGGTGCATGAAGTACAGCGCGACGAACGTCGCCTTCACGACCGCGACCACGAGCGCCACCCACAGATTGAAGTCACCCATGTCGAACCAGGTCGCGGCGACGGTCGCCCAGGTCAGCGCGAGGAGCATCGCCAGAACGGCGGCCAGCGTGCGCAGCGAGACGACGTGGGAGCCCCCGTGGTCATTGCCGGTCGTGTCGTGATGTGCCATCTCGCCGTCCTCGTAACGTCAGTGAATGAGATAGAGAAGCGGGAACAGGAAGATCCAGATCAGATCCACCAGGTGCCAGTACAGGCCCACGAGATCGACCGGGGTGTAGTACGCCGGGCTGAAATCACCGCGGGCGGATCGAACGACGAGCCAGCCGATCACCGCGATACCGACAAGGACGTGAATCCCGTGAAGACCGGTCATCACGAAGTAGATACCGAAGAACTGGTGGACGTTCTCGGGGACGACGTGGAGGGTCTCCTCGTTCCCGGTCACCGTCCCGGCCGGACCTTCCGGCGAAGGCCGGATCAACGATCGCTCGATCACGGGTCCGGACACCGCGGCGGTCTCCGTCGTCTCCGTCGCCGCCGTTCCCGTCTCGGCGGGGGCCGGCTCGGCCGGCGATGATCCCGAGGGCTGGGCTCCCACGACCGGCGCCGGCCCCGTGGTGACCTCCTCGCCGTGGCCGGTGTCATGTTGCTGCGCGACGTACTTCTTTCCCCACAGAAGCCCGTGTCGCCACTTCTCCTCGTACTCGACGTACTTGATGCCCATGAATCCGAAGCCGCCGAGCATCGTGAGAGAGAGCAGCCACACCAGCGCGCGTTTCTGCCCGAGCTGCGAGGCGCGTACCGCCCACGCCATCGTGAAGCTGCTGCACAGCAGGATCACGGTGTTGATCCCACCCAGCTTGATGCTGAGAAACTGGTGCGCGTAGAGGAAGATCTCGGGATGCTTCGCGCGATAGACCGCGTACCCGCAGAACAGACCGCCGAAGAACAACACCTCGGTGGCCAGAAAAATCCACATCCCGAGCTTGCTCGATTCGAGCTGTTGCTCCGGCGTATCGAAGTGGTGCGCGAGATGCGGCGAGTGCCCGCCGTGGGTCTCTTCAGCGTGCGTCATCGGCTTTCTCGAACCCAGCCTTGAAACTCCGGCTCGAAACGAAACGGCTTGAGGTCGTAGGGGTCACGAACCTCGGGCGTCTCCTCGAAGTTCTCGGTAGGAGGCGGTGAGGTTGTTTCCCATTCCAGTGAGCCCGCACCCCACGGGTTCGCGGGTGCCGGCCGGCCGGCAATCAGCGAACGGAGAAGATACGCTCCCATGACGAGGAAGCCGGCGGCCATCAGATACGAGCCGATCGTCGAGACCTGGTGGTAGACGGTGAACTGCTCGGGGTAGGTAAAGTAACGTCGCGGCATCCCCTGGCTTCCCATCACGAACTGCGGGAAGAACGTCAAGTTGAAACCGGCGAACACGAGAAACCAGGCGAGCGCCGCGGACCTGGCGTTGTAGTACCGGCCGAACATCTTCGGCCACCAGTAGTGGATCCCACCGAGAAAGGCCATCACCGTCCCGCCCATCATCAC
>JBFJTV010000275.1:0-4566 GCA_041625075.1 Candidatus Polarisedimenticolaceae bacterium
CTGGGGGCGCCGGAGGAGATTGTCTCCGAAGAGGACGCGCCGGCGCTGGTCGAGCCCCGCCGCTACCTCGCCGGCCCCCGCACCGTCGTCATCCTGATTGGACGTTGAATCGCGGGCCGGGATCTGGATGTGCCCCGCTCCCGGTCCGCTCTCCTGCGAGCAACTACTGATGGGAGGGGCGGAGGAGGTCGTTGATGGTCTTGACGGGGTTGAAGACCTCGATGGGGACCTCGACGAATACGGTGTTCCAGTAACCCATCGCGCCGTTCCATAAACCGGGGCGCTCGAGCGCCTTGAGATCGCGACCCTCGTACGACTTGTGCGAAACGATCGCCGTCTCGGGGTCGATGAAGCGATGAAGATCGAACGGCTCGCCGCGGTGGTTGCGCACGCTGCACACCATGAAGACCGGGTTGAAGTGCGTCGCGCGCGCCACGATCGCCTGCTGGTCGGGGTCGCCGGGATCGATCTGCGCGATCTCGACGATCTGCAGACCGACGTTTCCGTCCGACGACCGCGCCCAGAACGGCCCGCCGCCCGGCTCGCCGGTGTTCGGCACCATCCCGCAGACCCGGATCGGACGATCGAGCAGCTTGACGATCGCGTCCCGACTCGTGCCGTCCGTGACGTCGCGGTGCAGGGCATCGCGGGCGAACGCCGCCGCGTCCTCGACCGCCGCTGCGTCGTCGCGGTCGCGTTCGATCCGGTCGAGCAACTCGAAGACCTCGTCACGGATCTCGACGAGACGCCCGGTCAGCGCCTTGCTCCACATCGTCCCGGGGCCCTTGCGCGCATCGGGCACGACGTTGTCGATATTCTTGATCAACACGATGTCGGCGTCGAGGTCGCCGAGGTTCTCGATCAGCGCGCCGTGCCCGGCAGGGCGGAACAGCAACGAGCCGTCGTTCAACCGGAACGGCTGGTTGTCCATGCTGAGAGCCAGGGTGTCGGTCGAGGGCTTCTGAAATGAGAACTCGATGTTGTAACTGACGCCGAGCATGCTCTCGTAATGCGTGCGGACGCGCTCGAAGAGCTCGCGAAACGCGTCGAGATGGGCGGGCGAGACGGTGAAATGCACAGGCGTGCGCGAGTCGCCGCCGCGCACCAGGGCCGCGGCCTCGACGAGGTGCTCCTCGAAGGCGGTTCTGGGACCATCGGAATAGGCGTGAAAGAGGATCAGCCCCTTGGGGAGGCGCGCGTAGTCCATCCCGTCGTGGGCCAGCAAGCCGTCGAGGATGGGACCGTAGGGTCCGTCGGCCGCGAGCGTCTCGAGGTTGGCGCCCTGCCCGGCCACGACGCCCGCGAGCTCGTTGCGAAAGGCGAATCTCGGAATGCCTTTGATGAACTCGGCGAGCGCAGCGGCGGCGGCGTTGCCCGAGACAACCTCGCGCTCAACGTCGGCGGGCTCGAGCAGCTCCCGCCGCTCGTGAAACGCCAGGAGCGATTGGAACATCCTGCTCGCGGCCCCGGATGCCGGAACGAACTTCACGACACGGCCTTCGCGTGCGGTCTCGTCGCTGACCTCGCCGAGCCGCTCGATCTCGGCGCCCTCGATGGCATCGATGCCGTCGCCGCGTGTGCACGGGCGGTCAAGCACCGTGTATCCCGGTGGGTTCGCGATGCGACGCATCTGGCGCTCGGCCTCGTCGCGCGAGATCCCGCGGGCTCGGAGCTGCTCCAGATCGGCTTCGGTCAGCGAGCCGACTTTCTTATTGCGATCGGCCATGGTCGCCAATCTTAACCCCATCCGTCGGTGGTAGATTACCCGGGTCGCGGTCGATGGAGACGAACGGGATGTCGGGATCGGAGGCGGTGACACGAGGGATCCGGGTCGGAGTCGAGGCCCGATACGTGCCCGAGCGCTCGAAGCCCGAGCAGCAGCGGTGGTTTTTCGTCTACAGGGTTCGGATCACCAACGAGGGCGACGAGCGCGTCCAGCTCATCAGTCGTCACTGGATCATCACCGATGCCGTCGGCGGTGTCGAAGAGGTCAAGGGCCCGGGCGTGGTCGGAGCGCAACCGGTGCTCGACCCCGGGACCGACTTCGAGTACACGTCGTTCTGTCCGTTGCCGACGCCCTTCGGGTCGATGCGCGGCACCTTTCAGATGAAAACCGATGGTGGCGAGCAGTTCGACGTCACCATCGCCACCTTCGCCCTTAACGAACCCCTCTCCATCAACTAACCATCCACCAACGATGCATGGGGTCAGACCTTGAATCTTGCGTGAGGTCGGCACCCAATCATGAATCCTCCCAGTTAGTGGTTTTTCTGGACGGCGTTTCATGATCCAAGGTCCGACCCCATGCATGATTCAGGTCTGACCCCAAGTTTGGGGGTAAGATTGGTGGAGGTTGATGCGCCGTTCGACTTGGATCCTGCTTCTTGCCTTCCTTGCCGCCTCGACGGCGGCCTTCGCTGAAAAACAGCCCCAGGACGAGGTTTCCGACGATTCCACGATTGACGAGGACGTCCGTGTGCGACGGGTCGTGTGGCCGGTGGTCGTCCGCGACAAGGCGGGTGGCCCTGCCTGCGACGTGATCGGTCCCGCCGACATCGTCCTCAAGGAAGACGGCGAGCCCGTGGCGATCACCCACGTCGAAACACCGGCCGGGCTGTCCCCGGACGGCGAGAGCCCCCGCGTCCCGATCATTCACGCCCTGCTGATCGACACCAGCGTCAGCATGCGCATCAACGACCGCCTCCGGCACGCGAAGGAAGCCGCGAAGCGGTACGTGGATCTTCTACCCGAGGGCGAGGAGATCCTCGTCGCGGCCTTCGACGACAGCATGGTGCTGGTCTCACCGCCGACGACCGACCGCGAGCGCACCCGCGACGATATCGACCGGGTCGAGCTCGGCAACTGGACCGCGCTGTGGGACGCGGTCTACGACCTGGTTCTCTACCTCGAAACGCTCCCCGGTCAGAAGGTCGCGGTGCTGCTCACCGACGGTCACGACCACACCAGCATCTCGCGGCTCGCGCCGAAGTCGATTCTCGATCTGGTTGCCGAGACCTCGGACATCACGCTGTTCACGGTGGGCGTCGATCTGATTCGCCCCGGCAGGATCGAACGCTCGGTCACACGCTCCTTTCTCCAGAAGCTCGCGGCCGCGACGGGTGGAAAGTATTTCGAGACGCGTGGCATCGGAGTGTTCGACGAGGTCTTCGATCGGATTCGCAACCGTCTGAGCCGGCAGTTCTACGTCGTCTACGTTCCCGAGCCGTTTGGGTCGGGTCCTCGCGACGACCCGCGCACGGGCTACCGCCACCGCAACGTGCGTGTCCGACCCCGGAAGGGTGTTCCGTGCAAGGTGGTCTCGGCCGGTCCGCCGACGCGGATCGAGGGAAGGCTCGACCCGCCAGCGGTCGCACCCGGAGAATCGGGTGTCACGGTTGCGAATGCCGTCTCTTCGCTGGCGCACTGCGTGAACATCCCGGCATCGGCGCACGTCGCGCGCGAGCTTTCGCTCCCGGCACCCGGCGGTTTGCCGGTATCGCGGCGGCAGACGCCGTCGTTGTTCGTGCTCGACCCACCTGCCGGGATCCTCCCCGGGCGGACTCCCGACATCCTGCTCGATCGCGGCGTCCTTTACGAGGACCGCGCGTACCGCAAAGCGGGCAAGTTCAAGACGAGCATCGACCGCGACCCCGAGATCGAGATGCGCGAGTTCGCCGTCGACGTCCCGGACTTCGGCGAGGTTCGCGACGTCCTCCACCGCCCGGAGGACGTCATGCTGCACATGCTCGAGCGCGAGTACTGTTCGCCCGGGAGCTCCCACCGCGAGCACGGGCGCTCTCCCCTGCTCGTGCACGGCAAGACCTTTCTGGAGATGCGCAGCCTTATCGGGCTCGCGCTGTTCGAGCACTACCCAGAGTACCGCGAGTGGGCGACCGCTCGTCTGGTCGAGGAAGCGGAGCCCGACGTCGACCGGATTCTCACCGACATCGGTGCCACGCGGACCCTCACCCCCGAGCAGACCGAGGTCATACGCGCCGCGCTACTGGACCAGCGTGCCACGAACCCCGAAAGCGAGATGCCGCAGCGATTCCTCGCGGAGTGGCTCGGCGATGTCCCGGCGCGCGATATGGCCCTGGCGCTCGAGACCCGGCTCGCCAACGCGCTGCTCGCTGACGACGCCGACGCCAGCCGGCGCGAGCTCGCGGGTAGCATCGCTGAGGCCGGGTGGCCGATCTTGCTGGAGTGGTTCCCACCCGCGACCGAGGTACGGATCCTCTCACCTCTGGTCCCCGCGTACGACGCCGAGCGTGACACGATCGGTTTCTTCCGCGTGATCCTTCCGCGTCCGAACTTCGACGGACCACCGGTCGATCCGGTACCCGAGGAGCCGCTCGCGCTGCGCACCGTGCGTTGGCTGCTCGAGGACGATTCGATCGGGCGGGCGCTCGACGGCATCGGGGTCGAGTCGGTCGAACACCTGACGCTCGAACGCCACCAGCGCAGAAGCCTCAATCGTGGTTTCAAGAAGGCCGGGCACGGGGACGCGGTGGTGGACGTCAAGTCGCCGCTCGAACGCGTGGTCCTGACGATGAACGCGCCCGAGAC
>JBFJTV010000276.1:0-4556 GCA_041625075.1 Candidatus Polarisedimenticolaceae bacterium
CGCCGGTGAAGGCGCCGGGCCGGTGACCGAACAGCGCCTCGTAACGCTGCTCAAAGGCCGAACGCAGCGGCGTTCCCTGGTCGACTTCGATCTCGATCGTCGCGTCCTGTCCGACAAAGCGAAGGTGCGCGATCCGTCGCCGGATCACGACGCTCGAACCGCGGATGCCCTCGGCCGCGACCTCGCGTCGCGCCTGATCGCTCAGTTCATCGAGCCAGTCGCCGACGCTGCCCTCGACCGCGTCGAGCGGGCTTAGCACCTGCCGCTCGGCGAAACGCTCCATCACCGCGTGGCCCAACCCCAGGGCGCTGAGAAGACCGGCGTCGGGAGGAACGATCACCGTCGCGATCGAAAGACGGTCGGCGACCGCGCACGCATGCTGCGCGCCGGCCCCGCCGAAGGCCACGAGCGCATAGCCTGCCGGGTCGTAGCCGCGACGGAGTGAGATGCGCCGGATGGCATCGGCCATGCGCTCGTCGGCGACGTCGAGAAAGCCCTCGAGGAGGTCACCGTCATCCACCGACTCGCCGCTCTCGCCGCGGACCTGGTCGCGCAGCTCGTCCAGACGCTCGCGGGCACGCGTCGGCTCGATGGGGATGCCGAAGCGCACCGGGTCCAACCGGCCGAGAAGGAGGTTGACGTCGGTCAGCGTCAGCGGCCCGCCCCCGGCGTAGCACGCCGGGCCCGGATCGGCGCCGGCGCTCTCCGGCCCGACGCGCAGACGCTGGCCGTCGAACCAGCAGATCGAGCCCCCGCCGGCGGCCACGCTCTCGATCGCGAGCGCGGGGGCGACGAGGTGCGCGTCACCGACCTCGTGCTCGAAGACGTACTCGAAGTCACCGTCCACGCGTGCGACGTCGGTGCTGGTGCCGCCCATGTCGAAAGCGATGATCCGGTCGAAACCGGAGCGACGGCCCGACAGCGCCGCGCCCACGACGCCGCCCGCGGGGCCGCTCAGGAGGCTTTCCTTGGGACGAAAGCGCTCGGGCCCCACGAGCCCTCCCGCGCTGGTCATGACGTGGAGACGACCGCCGTCGAGCGCGGCCTGGACGCGATCGAGATAGCTCTGCAGAATCGGCGCGAGATAGCCGTCGACCACGCAGGTTTCCGCGCGCGGCACGATCCGGATCAGCGGCGCGAGGTCGCTCGAGCGCGAGACGTGCCGGAATCCGATCTCGCGCAGTCGTTCGCTGAGCATTCGCTCGTGCTCGGGGTTGCGGTAGGCGTGCATCAGGGCGACCGCCGCGACGTCGATGCCGTCGTCGAGCAGCTCGCGCATTCGTGGCGTGAGGCCATCCAGGTCGAGCGGCAGCAGCGCCGAGCCGTCGGCGGCCAGTCGCTCGCGAACCTCGACGGCCTCGACGTACAGCGGTTCGGGTTTCCGGATCTCGAGCGCGAAGAGATCGGGGCGTTGCTGGTTTCCGATCCTGAGAAGATCCCCGAAGCCCTCGCTGATGAACAACGCGACCTTCGCGCCGTGGCGCTCGAGCAGCGCGTTGGTGCCGAGCGTGGTGGCGAGGCGCAGACGCTCGACGGGAAGGCTCGCTGGAGAAACCGTCCCCGTCAGAAGCCGCGTGGCGAGCACCGGTGCCTCTTCGGGTGAGACGACCTCGAACGCGGTACCCGGCTCGACCGTCTCGGGAAGGTCCGCGGAGACCTCCAGGGTCGACGAGGCCGGATCGTACCCGGCGACATCGATCTCGGCGTGCTCGCGACCCAGCAGTTGAAACCGGAAGCCGTCGATCAGGCCCGCGGGTGCGTTCCAGTCCTCCCGCACGCGGAACCGCGATGGCCCGAGCCGCTCGACGACCGATCCCCGCAGCGAGCTCGTGCTGAGAACCTTGGCGCGGTGGAGCGCGCCCGACGGATCGAGGGCGAGCGCGTCGGTGAACGTCCCACCCGTGTCGATCCAGACCTTCCACCCGCCGCCTGTTCCCATCACCCCAATCATAGCCATACGGGGGACATGCCTTTGTCGCCAACAAAGGCATGTCCCCCTTTAGACTCTAGAATAGGGGGATGTCGAAGAAGGTGCTGATCCTGCACACCGGGGGAACGCTGGGGATGCGGCCCCAGGACCCCGGCCGCGCGCTCGCCCCCGACGAGCTCGGAACGACGTTGCTCGAGCAGGCGCCCGAGATCGGCCAGATCGCCGACGTCGAGATCCGCTATCTCTACAACATGGACTCGTCGGACATGACGCCCGAGCACTGGCTCGCGCTCGCCCGCGAGGTCGCCGGCTCGATCGCCGACTTCGATGGCGTCGTGATCACGCACGGGACCGACACGATGGCCTACACGGCGGCGGCGCTGTCCTACGCGCTTCGGAACCTTCCGGAGCCGGTGATTCTCACCGGCTCGCAACGCCCGCTCGTCGATGCGCGTAGCGACGCGCGCGCCAACCTCGTCGGCGCCGTCGATCTCGCCACGCGCGACATCCCCGAGGTCGCGATCTACTTCGACGGCAAGCTCTTTCGCGGGAACCGCGCGATCAAGACGAGCTCGTTCGACTTCGGTGCCTTCACCTCGCCGAACTTCCCGCCGCTCGCCGAGCTCGGCGCGGGCTTCCGCGCGGTCACCGAGCCGATCCGGCCGGCGGGAGCGTTCGCGCTCGAGGGCGGCTTCGACCCCCGCGTGGCCGCACTATGGTGGACACCCGGACAATCGGTCGGGATGCTTCGGACGCTGGCGAGGAACGACACCGCGGGTGTTCTCATCGAGGCGTTCGGGGCGGGAAACCTCCCCGTCGTCGACGAGTCGGTCTGCAAGGCGCTCGGCGATCTGGTCGACAGGGGAATCGTCGTCGCCATGGGGTCGCAGGCGACCCACGGTCGCGTCGACCTGAATCTCTACGCCGGCGGAAGGAAGGCCCGCGATGCGGGAGTCGTGGGCACCGGCGACATGACGATCGAGGCGGCGGCGGTCAAGCTGATGTACCTGCTCGGAAGCTGCGACGACCCCGCCGAGGTCCGCAACCGGGTGACGCGGCCGATCGCCGGCGAGATCACCGAGGTCTGAAAGCCTCGATCACGGGAAGATCCCGAGCTCGAGGTAGGCCATCCCGACTTTCTGGATGGCGCAAATGTAGGCCGCCGTCCGCAGGTCGTCGACACCCTTGCGGCGGTTGCGGATCTCGAGGATCTCCCGGAACCCGGTGACCATCGTCTCCTCGAGACCGGAGTTGACCAGATCGGCCTCGTCCACGCCGCGGACCAGCCCCTCGCGGATCGTCTCGGGGAAACGGTTGTTCATCAGACCCTCGGTGGCCTCGACAAAGTTCGACCGCGTCGCCTCGTCGATGCGCTTCTCCATCCGGCCAAAGCGGATGTGCGAGAGGTTCTTGGTCCATTCGAAGTACGAGACCGTCACCCCGCCCGCGTTCATGTAGATGTCCGGCAGGACGAGTACGCCGCGTTTGTTCAGCTTGGCCTCGGCGCCCGGAGTGGTCGGGCCGTTGGCGGCTTCGGCCACGACGTGGCACCGCAGCTTGTCCACGTTGGCCAGCGTGATCTGGTTCTCGAGCGCCGCCGGGATCAGGACGTCACACTCGACCTCGAGACAGTCGCCCGGATTCTTCAGGGTCTTGGCGCCGGTGAAGTCGCGGATCGACCCGGTTCTCTTGCGATGCCGTTGCAGCGCCGCGATCTCGATGCCCTTCGGGTTGTACACCGTCCCGTCGTACTCGCCGACGGCGACGATCTTGGCGCCGTCCTCCTCGTCGAGGATCCTCGCGGCGTGGTAGCCGACGTTCCCCAGTCCCTGAACCGAGATCCGCTTGCCCTCGAGCGTTCCCGTCATGTTGTATCGCTCGACCTCCTCGGGGTGGCGGAAGAACTCCCGCAACGCGTAGACCACGCCGCGGCCGGTCGCCTCCGTGCGCCCGCGGATCCCACCCTGGCTGACCGGTTTTCCGGTGACGCACGCCATGTTGTCGAGATGACCGGGGTGGAATGTGTCGAAGGTGTCTGCGATCCACGCCATCTCGCGCTCGCCGGTGCCGTAGTCGGGAGCGGGGACGTTGACCCCAGGGCCGATCATATTTCTCTTGATGAGCTCGGATGTGTAACGCCGGGTGATCTTCTCGAGCTGCTCGGGGGTGCGATCCCGCGGGCGGACCTGGATGCCGCCCTTCGAGCCGCCGAAGGGGACGTCCACGATCGCACACTTGTAGGTCATCAACGCGGCGAGCGCCATGACCTCGTCCTGGTCCACCATCCGGCTATAGCGGATCCCGCCCTTGAGCGGTTTCCTATGGTGGCTGTGCTCGGCCCGCCAGCCCTGGAAGATCTCGATCTTGCTGCCGGTCTTGACCGGAAACTGGACGTAGTAGACCGCGTTGCACACCTGGATCTGGGACAACAGTCCCACCGGCAGCTTGACGTGCTCGGCGGCCGCCTCGAACTGGCGTTGGACGATGTTCCAGAGATTGAGATCCTCGGAATGCTTGCCGGCGGGCTTCCCCTTCGCCACGACGCACCTCCGTAACGCGCTACTCTACCGCCAGAGGGGACGTGTACCAAACGCCGGTTTTGGGGACACCTTAAAATACGTCCGAG
>JBFJTV010000277.1:0-4555 GCA_041625075.1 Candidatus Polarisedimenticolaceae bacterium
GGGCTGTTGACCGTCAAGGCCAGACCGAGATTGGCGGTATAGGCCGAGTTGAAGATCCGCGCCGCGGGTTTGTCCACGAACGCCGCGATCTGCCTCTCGAGCTCGATGTGGTGGACGAACGTCCCGTCGATGAACCGGACCGCGCCGGGCCCCGCTCCGAACTTGCGGCAGGCCTCGTCGGCGGCCTCGAAAACCTCGGGGTGGTGCGAGAGCGAGAGATAGCTGTTCGAGTTCATCCGAATGAAGGCCTGATCGGCTCCATCCAGCTTGTAACGCGGACCGCGGTCACCGCTGGCCGGGAGGTAATCCACGATGATCCGCTCCGGCGCCTTGGCCCGGCCTTCCTCCTTCAACGCGGCGACGTCGGCGACCAGGGCCGCGTCGAGCTTTGCCAGTGGCATCGCCTGATCCTCCAGCACTTGGACGAGAATGAAGCGGACAATAACATACGGCGATGGCGCACCGACTCCTTCGCCGAAACGTCGCGCTCCCGAGCGATCACGGCTCGTGGGTCTTCCTGCTGTCTCCGTTTCTGATCGGAGTCTTCGCCGGCGGACGCTGGACGATGCCGACCGCCTATCTTCTGGTCGCGAGCCTGTGCGGCTTTCTGGCGAGACAGCCGATCACGATCGTCGTCCGGGTTCTGAGCGGTCGCCGCGGGCGTGACGATCTCGGCGCCGCCACGTTCTGGATCGTCGTCTACGCCGCGATCGGTGGACTCCACCTCGTCGGTCTCGTTCTCCGCGGCTTCGGCTACGTGTTGTGGCTGGCGATCCCGGCGCTGCCCGTCTTCGCCTGGTATCTGTGGCTCGTCAGCCGGAGGGCCGAGCGCCGCCAGACCCTTCTGGACGTCATCGCTTCCGGTGCGCTCGCGCTGGCAGCGCCTGCGTCCTACTGGATCGGAGTCGGCCAGCCCGAGGCAACGGGGTGGATTCTGTGGGTGCTGTCGTGGGCGCAGTCGGCCGCGTCGATCCTCCACGCGGTCCTACGTCTCGAGCAGCGCGCCCTCGGGCGCACGCCGAGGCCCTCGGAGCGGTGGTCGATGGCCCGCGGCGTCATCGCACTGACGTCGGTCAATGTCTTAGGGACAATCGTTCTCGGGGAACTCGGTGTCGTTCCGACCTGGCTGTTCATCGCCTACGTCGTGCAATGGGTGGAGACGCTCTGGGGTGCGCGGCACCCGGCGGTCGGGCTCAGACCGCGCACGATCGGGCTGCGCCAGCTCGCGGTCAGCACGCTCTTCACGGTCGTGTTCGTAGTGATCTGGTTGACAGCGCTCTAGATCATGTCGTTGTCGGCAGGTTCGGCCGACGCCGGGCAGATCCCGCGGCCCGAGTGCTCGATGAACTCCGCGATCTCCAGCGCCGGTCCGGAGGCGAGCGTGGCGCGGATTTTGTCCTTGGCGTCCGAGACGTTGAGCCCCGAGCGGTAGAGGATCTTGAACGCTTCCTTGATCTCCTTGCGCTCTTCGGGGCTCAGACCGGCCCGGCGCATCCCGACGATGTTGAGACCGGCGACGGAATTCAAGACCATCGGACGAAGAGTACAAAACGGTGGGACATCCTTGGACGCGCCGCAACCCCCGCCGAGCATGGCAACGCGGCCGACCTTGACGAACTGGTGCACCATGCAGTTGCCGCTGATAAAGGCGCGGTCGCCGACCTCGACGTGCCCGCCCAGCAACGCGCCGTTGGCCATGATCACGCCGGTTCCCAGCCGGACGTTGTGCGCGCAGTGCGAGAAGGCCATCAAAAAGCAACCCTCGCCGATCTCCGTGGCCGTGCCCGTCTTCGTCCCGCGGTGGATCGTGACCCCCTCGCGGATGAGACATCCGGCCCCGATTCGAACGAAGGAGTCGCCGCCCTCGAAGCCAGTGTCCTGCGGGACGTCGCCGAGCACCGCACCGGCGTGGACCCTGCAGTCGGCGCCCAGCGAGGTGTGTTGCATGATCGTCACGTTGGGACCGATCACGCAGCCGTCGCCGACCCGGGTCCCCGCCTCGATATGGGTGAACGGTCCGACGCGCACGTTCCGGCCGATCTCCGCGCCGTCCTCGATCACCGCGCTCTCGTGGATCATCGCCCCGTCCCGAACGGTCTCGCCCATCGTCTCTCCCGCGCGTATTGTAGCTTGCCGCGGTACACAAGGTTCCTTGACGCGAACTCGCGGATCGGCACAGTGTACGCTACCGGACTCGATATGAACGTTCATCTGCTGGATGGAACCTACGAGCTGTTCCGCGCGCACTACGGGGCGCCGCCCGCGACCGCCCCCGACGGCAGCGAGGTCGGGGCGACGCGCGGGCTCCTGCGCTCGCTGCTCTCGCTCGTGCGCAACGAGGGCGCGACCCACGTCGCGGTGGCCTTCGATCATGTCGTCGAGTCGTTCCGGAACGACCTGTTCGACGGCTACAAGACGGGGGAGGGGATCGAGCCGGCGCTTTTGGCGCAGTTCGTCGCCGCTGAAGAGGCGGCACGCGCCCTGGGGTTCGTCGTTTGGCCCATGGTCGAGTTCGAGGCCGACGACGCCCTGGCCACGGCCGCCGCGAGGTTCCGGGAGGATCGGCGGGTCGAAAGGATTCTCGTCTGCACACCCGATAAGGACCTCGCGCAGTCCGTCGTCGGAAAACGCGTCGTGTGCCGCGACCGCAGACGCCGGAAGACGATCGACGAGAGCGGCGTGGTCGAGAAGTTCGGTGTCGGTCCGGCATCGATCCCCGACTGGCTTGCCCTGGTCGGTGACGACGCCGACGGCATTCCGGGAATCCCGCGATGGGGCGCGCGGTCCTCGGCGACGGTCCTCGCCGAGTACGGGAACCTCGAGCGGATCCCGGACGATCCGTCGGAGTGGCGGGTCAAGGTTCGTGGCGCGGCGGCGCTCGCCGAGAACCTGACCGCACGACGGGACGACGCCGTCCTGTACCGTACGCTTGCCACGTTGAGAACCGACGTACCGCTGACCGAGTCGGTAGACGACCTCGAGTGGAACGGCGCACGAAGAAACGATTTGCAACGGCTGGCCGACGTGGTCGGGGACTCGGAGATCGTCGAGCGGGTCCCGCGTTGGCGCGATTGACGGTGATAAGCTAACCAAAGGAGTCTTTACATGACGGACAAGAAGGCAGACCTCGCAGGACCGGGGATCGGTAACTACGACGAGATTGAGCGAATCCTCCCCTCCGATTACGCGCCTCTTCTCGATCGCCTCGACACGATGAACGCCGTCTTCGAAGCCAAGCGTTACATCGAGGAGAACCTGTGCGAGGCGTTGAACCTCCAGATGGTCCAGGTCCCGCTGATCGTCGATCGCGAAAGCGGAGTCAACGACTACCTCGACCGTGACGGGTCGCGCACACCGGTGGAGTTCGCCTGCGGGCTCGGTCTCGACGAGCCGATCCAGGCGCAGGTGGTGCAGGCGGCGACCAAGTGGAAACGAATGGCGTTGAGCCAGTTCGGGTGCGGAGTGGGGCAGGGAATCTGCACCGACATGCGCGCAGTCCGCAAGGATTACTTTCTCGATCACGACCACAGCTGCTACGTCGATCAATGGGACTGGGAGAGGGTCATCACAGATGAGCAGCGCACCCTGGACCTCCTCAGGGACACGGTGCAGAAGATCTGGAAGGTGATTGTCGGCGCCGGACGCCATACGCGCGAGCTCTTCCCGGCGCTCGCGACCGACAAGTACCCCGACTTCCCCGACGAGTTGACCTTCTTGCACGCCGAGGAGATTCTCGAGATGTACCCGGACCTCCCGCGCAAGCAGCGCGAGACACGGGTGCTCCAGGATCACCCCGCGATCTTCATCGTCGGGATCGGCTGGCCCCTCGACGACGGCTACCCCCACGAGATGCGCGCGGCCGACTATGACGATTGGGTCACCGAGACGAAAACCGCCGACGGTCGCACGATGCACGGCCTCAACGGTGACATTCTGGTGTGGAACCCGGTCACGAAGCGTCGCCACGAGCTCACCTCGATGGGCGTTCGCGTCACCAAGGAGACTCTCAGGACCCAGCTCGAGATGAGCGGTCAGCTCGACTTCCTGGACCTTCCGTACCACCAGGCGATCCTCAATGACGAGATTCCCCTCAGCATCGGCGGAGGGATCGGGCAGTCGAGGACCTACATGTACCTGCTGCGCACCGCGCACCTCGGGGAGGTGAGCGTGACGGTGTGGCCCAAAATCCTCAAGGAGATCTGCTCCAGAAAGAACATTCACGTCCTGGAGTAGAGACCGACGCAGGAGGCGACGATGTCCAAGAGTGATGTCCGGAGCGATCGGGGCGCGGTCGTCAAGCGTGCCGAAACCGTCGACCGTGTGGAGGTCGCCGCCGGCACGGCGACAGAGACCCAGGTCCTCCTCGGCCCCGACGACGGCACCCCGAACTTCGCGATGAGGCGTTTTATCATGGGCGAAGGAGGCGGCATGCCGCGCCACACCAACGAGGTCGAGCACGAGCAGTACGTGCTCCGGGGACGCGCCAGGATCGGGATCGGGGACGGCGTTCACGAGGTGGAGGCGGGGTCGGTTCTCTACATCCCGGCCGGCGCAC
>JBFJTV010000278.1:0-4514 GCA_041625075.1 Candidatus Polarisedimenticolaceae bacterium
GCTCGCCGTCGTGATCCCGCCATCCGGCGGGGGCGAGATCGAACTGGCCGCCACGGGGGACTTCGGGCGCGACTTCGAGATCGCGAGCGTGACGGCGGAGGGGATCCTCGTCGGAGCGCTGGCCGAGACCGGGTCGGATTGCGACCCGGCCTCGGAGAGCTTTGCGATCGGCGCCGATCTGCTCGCGATGCTTGCCGCGGACGACGTGGTCCAGGTCGAGGTCCAGAACTCCGAGGACGTCGGCGTGTTCTGCGCGATCAACGAGCACACGGTCCGGCTGCACTACCGCGGTCCGACCGACGCGCTCGACCATGGCTCGGTGTTCGTCGGTGGGCATCGTGATCGTGCGGTGGTCATCGAGAACCGGGGGACCGACCCGCTCGAGATCACGTCGATCACCGTTGACGAGCCCGCCTTTGACCACCCGCCGGGCCCGTTCAGCGTTCCTCCGTTGTCGTCCGAGACGTTGCCCGTCACTTTCGCGCCCGAGGAGACCCGGTCGTTCTCCGGTACGTTGAGAATCGAGAGCACGGATCCGGACACCCCGCTGATCGAGGTGGGTCTCTCGGGAACCGCGATCGAAGCCCCTGTCCTCGCGGTGGATCCCGCACGCATCGACTCGGTCTTTTACCTCGGCGGCAGCGACGCGCGCGCGCTCACGATCTCGAATACGGGCGGACACGATCTGGAGTACTCGATTGGGGTCGTGGGTCCAGATCCACCGTTTGTTCTGGTGAGAGAAACCGCGGGTCGCATCGCTGAGGGAAACCACGCGATCATCGATGTCGCGCTGGGACGTCCACGGTTGGGGGCAGGGGTTCACGAGGCCATCGTCGAGATCGTGACCAACGATCCGCTCGCCCCGGTTCTCGAGGTTCACGTCTCCGTGACCGTGCTCGGAGGGCCCCACCTTGCGATCGCGGGTGGCGTGCAAGTGTTCGAGTCGAGCCTCGAGTTCTTCGAGGACGGCGCGGTGACGCTGCACTCGCTGGCAACCGGAATCGCCCCCGGCGGGGACGGCGCTCTTGAGATCGGATACGAGGGTGACTTCAGCTTGTCGATCGAGAACGCGGACCTCTCGCTCGACGGCCAGCCCTGGGCCACGGTCGCGCGATCGGCGACCGACTGTGTTTTTGCGATCGAGGTGGTGGATCTTCCTCTCGATGCTCTCCTGGAGCTGACCTTTGACGGTGTCGTCGAAGCGACCCTCGGCAACACGGCCCCCGTGGAAGCGCTGTGTCCGACCAACCGGCACGTGGTCCGTTTGATCTACGCCGGCCTGTACGCCCCCCTCGAGTTCCCTTCGGTACTCGTGGGAGGAACGGCGAAGCTCACGCTCGTGATCGACAACGTGGGAACCGAGACTCTCGAGATCTCTTCGGTCACGAGCGACGATCCTGCTTTCGTCGCGTCCGACGCCTCGTTGACCCTCGAACCCGGTCTCTCCCGGGAGATCACGGTGGACTTTAACCCGACGGCTGCCGGGCTCACCGCGGGCCACCTGGTCTTCGAGAGCAACGACCCGGACCAGCCGGTGCTTTCGATCGCGCTGCGCGGCACGGGAACCGATCCGCCGGTGGCGAGATTCGAGCCACCACGGATCGACTCCGATGTGCTCTCGGGAGACGTCGTCGAGCGCCTGCTCGTTGTGGCGAACGACGGATCGGCCGACCTCGACTTCGCGTTGATCGCGGTTCCGGCGTTCTCACGTGTGCGACCCTCGAGCGGAACGCTCGCTCCGGGGACGGCGGCCGAGCTCTTCGTGACCCTCGACGGCGCGGGTCTCACCGCCGGTGCGCATCACGGTGTGCTCGAGATCGCGACCAACGACCCGCTGCTGCCCGCGGCGTCGATTCCAGTATCGCTTGCGGTCATCGACTCGCCGCGTCTCACCGTCCGCGGCGATCCCGTGGTCCTGGAGTCGACCGAATCCTTCGACACCCCCGGTGCGGTCACCCACCATCTGCTCCCGACGCCCGGGCCGGCGACCGGAGACGGGCGCGTCGAGGTCGTGATCGTCGGCGACTACGGACTCGGAGAGAATGCCTCGATCTCTGCCGAGGGGATCCTTGTGGGGACCCTCGGAGATCTCGGAATCGCATGCGTACCAACGGCCGGGGTGTATCCGCTTTCCCTTTCCACGCTCGGCGGGCTGCTCGAGGACGGCGCCGTCGAGATCGACGTGCGCAACGGCCCGGATGTCGGTGTGCTGTGTCAGGACAACACCCACACGGTGCGGCTGGTCTACCCGGGGACTTTCGACCCGCTCGAGTTCGGTGAGACCTTCACGGGTCGGAGCCGCGAGCGGCATTTCGTCGTCGCAAACGACGGCTCTCTCCCGCTCGAGCTCGCCATCGAAAGCGACGCCCAGCAATTCGCGATCTCCCCTCTCGACCTGAACGTCGCCCCCGGTGACGAGGCACCGATCTCCGTCGTCTTCGCACCGACGACGGCGGGTGAGATCTCGTCGAGCCTGGAGATTCACACCAACGACCCGCGTGCGCCGCTGACCGTGATCGCGCTCGAAGGCTCGGGGCTGGATCCACCGGTCCTCGGGGTGGACCCGGACGAGATCGATGTCACGGTGCCGACCGGGACGCGCGCCGCCCTTGCCGTGACGATCGCGAACGACGGCGCTTCCCCACTCGACTTCCAGGTCGCGGTCGATTCCGTTCCGGATACGCCTGGCGTCACGATCGAGCCGGGTTCCGGTTCGATCGCGCCGCACGGCGCGCTCAGGCTCGATGTCGGTATCGACGCCCTGACGAACCCGCCGGGGACGTACGATCGCGCGATCGCGATCCACAGCAACGATCCCGTTCGGCCCGAGGTCGTGGTCCCGCTTCGGATCGAGGTCACGGACCGCCCCGTCATCGAGGTCTCCCCGCATCGCCTCGACTTCGGGAGTCTGTTCGTCGGTGCGAGCCGGCGGCTGCCGCTGGCACTCGCCAACCCCGGGTCGGCTCCGCTTCAGGTGACCTCGATCGAAAGCGATCTCTTCGAGATCCTGGCCTCCCCCGGCGAGATCCTCGTACCCGCTGGGGAGACCGTCGAGACGGTGGTGACCTTCGCGCCGCGCGCCGTCGAGAGCGTCGAGGGCCGGCTCACGATTCTCTCGAACGATCCCGACCGCCCGGTGACCATCGTCGAGACCCACGGACGCGCGCTACCACCGCCGCGCGCCGGAGTCGTGCCCGGATCCGTCGAGGTCGCGTTGCCGCCCCGGAGCACCCGGACCCGGGCCGTCTCGCTCGAGCTCGTCAACGACGGTCTCAGCCCGTTGGGATGGAGCCGGGTTCGCGGCGACGGTATCTCGGCCGATCGGGTCGCCGGCTGGGTCTCCCGGGCCAAGGGGGACGACACGGATGCCGGCGCGGGTTCGATCGCGGGCCAGCGGCTCGATAACCAGGACGCCTTCGGCTACCGCTTTCGGGACAGCGACGAAAGCGGTGGACCGCCGTTCGAGTGGACCGACATCAGCGAGATCGGGACTCCGCTTCCCCTTACAGCAGACGATCAGAACTCGGGGGTGATCTTCCTCGGTTTCGAGTTCCCGTTTTACGGGCATCGCTTCGCCTCGGTCAACGTCTGCACCAACGGCTGGTTGAGCTTTACCAACACGCGGGCCGCCTTCAGTAACTCCGACGCGTTACCCGACACGGGGTACGGGGTCCCCGAGAACCTCATCGCGCCCTTCTGGGACGACCTCGACCCCCGCGGCGTCGAGCGTATCTTCGTCTTTCGCGACGGCGCGAGATTCATCGTGCAGTTCACGGCCATCGACCGGTTCTCGTCGGCGGCCGAGCTCACCTTCCAGGTCGAGCTGCGCGCCGACGGGATGATCCTGTTCCGTTACCTGACCATGTCGGGCGTTCTCGACAGCGCGACCATCGGTCTGCAAAACGGTGACAAGACGCGCGGGCTGCTCGTGAGCTACAACGAGGACTACGTCCACGACGCCCTGGCCGTCGAGCTGGTGCCGGGGTGGATCTCGGCCGAGCCCACGACCGGTATCGTTCCCTCGGGGGGCATCTCCGAGATCGAGCTCGTCCTCAACTCGGAGTTCCTGGACGCGGGCGACCGCGCGACCCGCTGGACGGTCTCGACCGACGATCCCGAGAACGAGACGCTGTCGGTTCCCGTCTTGCTGCACGTCCGCGAGGTGACGCTCGATCGTGCCGTGTTGACACCGCGGACGATCCAGCTGTCTTCGAGGTTGCGGTGGATCCGCGCGGCGCTGCAGCTGCCCGCGGGGTACGACCCGGACGACATCTTGGTCTCCTCGGTCTCGATCGGTGGGGTGCTCTTCGCGCGGCCGGACTGGAAGCAGATTCGCGACACCGACGCCGACGGCGTCGACGAGCTGATCGTCAAGTTCGACGCTCGAGAGTTCCTCGAGCGGTTCGCCTCCCGCGGCCTCGCGACCGTCACCATCACCGGCGAGGTCGAGAACCAGACGTGGTTCACCGGCACCGCCACCATCCGCATCCCCCGCCCCTGACCCGGGACATGCC
>JBFJTV010000279.1:0-4509 GCA_041625075.1 Candidatus Polarisedimenticolaceae bacterium
GAGAACGGAAAAGAGCTGTGGTCGGTCGGCGGGATGACGACCAACACGATCCCGACACCGGTGCACCGCGAAGGCGTCGTCTATCTCATGAGCGGGTTTCGCGGGAACGCGCTCCAGGCGATCGCGCTCGCGCATGCGAGCGGCAGTCTCGAGGGGACCGAGGCGATGGTCTGGACCTACGACCAGCACACGCCGTATGTGCCTTCACCGCTGCTGTACGACGACTCGCTGTACTTTCTCAAGCATCTCACGAACATCCTGAGCATTCTTGACGCCGACAACGGCGAGGTCCGGCTCACCGAGCAACGGCTACCGGGGCTGCACGGCGTCTATGCGTCGCCGGTCGGCGCGGCGGGACGTGTGTACTTCTTCGACCGCGACGGCCACGCGGTGGTCTTGAAACACGGCGAAGGGTTCGAGGTGCTCGCGGAGAACACCCTCGAGGACGGTGTCGATGCCTCACCCGCGATCGCCGGCGACGAGCTGTTCGTCCGGGGGCACGAGCACCTGTATTGCATCGCGAAGCCGTAGGCGAGCGATGCCCTGGGCGAGCGATGCGAGTCGGAGGGCCCCCAAAAAGAAAAACGCCGTCCCCGAAAGGACGGCGTTTCGTGCTCGAATGGGGTTCGATCGATCAGCCTTTGTTCTCGATCGGCGAGATGTTCGACGCAGTGAGCCACTTTTTGCCGTCTTTGCTGCTGACGGTCCCGGTCACGTTAACCGGCTTCTTGGCCATGCAGACATCCCCGAAACTCTCGTTGGTCTTGTTCATGGCGAGGTAGTAGTACTGCTCCGTGCCGTCCTCGTCGACGACCAGAACGTTCTGGCACTTGTCGCGGTCTTCCTTGAGCGCGCACTTGGCGCAGATGATTTTCCCCTCGAGCGTCACTTCCTCGTCGCCGGCGACGACCGGAGCGACCAACGCGAGAGAGATGAGCGCGACGACCGATACGATTCCGAGCTTCTTCATCGATGTTCCTCCTCTTTCGAGTTCCGGATTCCGCGCGTCTCGAAGGCGGAATCTCGTCGTATGATGATAGCAGCCGACCGGTCCCACCGCCCGTAAGGCACTGCGTCGACGGCCATTGGGCCGATCCCGAGACCCCCGCCGGGTTGGCAGCGCGCCAAGCCCCCTGCTACCCTTTGCCAGTCCATGACTCCATATTGATCCGCGGGGAGTCAGAGCGAAGACCGTATGCCGATCTACGAATACCAGTGCAAATCCTGCGGTAAGGTCATCGAGGTGATCCAGAAGTTCGGTGACCGCCCGCTGCGGAAGTGTCGGGCGTGCTCGGGTCGCCTCGAAAAGCTGATCTCGCGAACGTCGTTCCAGCTCAAGGGTGGCGGCTGGTTCGAGCACGGCTATCACAATGGCGGCGGATCGAAGGCAGGGGGCGGATCGGGAGGCAGCTCCGAGAGCAGCGGGAAGTCGGCGAAGAGCAGCCCTGAATCCAAATCGTCTTCGGGATCCAAGTCGTCATCCGGCAGCGGCGACTGACGGGCGGACCCGAGTCCCTCGTCAGGATCGGGCCATGAGCCGCTTGTACCAGGGGACCCCGCGCTCCTTCATCTCCCGGCGTTTCTCCCGGAGCCTCTGCTTGTCATCATCCCGGGCCAGCTTCTCGAGGAAGGCCGAGCCCTCCCGTTCGTGGCAGTCCTTGTACTTCTTGCCGCTGCCACACGGACAGGGTGCGTTCCGACCGATCTTGGCGACGTGACGACGCTCGATCTCCGTGTATCCTGGTCCCAGGATTTTGGACTGAGATTTCCCACCCACCGAATCATCTCCTTACCGCGCGTGTGGAAGCAGGCTAAACCCCGGCTCTCGACCCGTCAAGGGCCACGCCAGATGATGGATTCAGGCTTGTTTGCGGGGTCAGCCGGTGGAATCGAGAAGCGAACGCTCGGCGTCAAGCTCTTCGTACAGGGTCAGAACCTTGTTCGAGTAGTGCGTCCGGGAGAGGTCGCCCTTGCGCAGCTCATGGCTGACACGCGACGGTCCCCGGTTGTAGGCCTCGAGGGCCGTGACCGGGTCCGAGTCGAACCGATTCATGAGCTCGAGGTAGTACAGAACACCGAGACGGACGTTAGAGTCGGGGTCGTGCAGCGTCTCGAGACCCTGCCATTCGATTTCTGCATCCTGGCGACGGGCGGCCACGTCGCGCGCGACCCAGGGTCGCACCTGCATCAGACCGACCGCGCCCGCGTTGCTCACCACTTGGCTCTGGAAGGAGCTCTCGCGAGCGACCATGGCCGCAACCAGCAGAGGATCGACACCCGCGGCCCGCGCCTCGCTGTGAACGGACTCGGCTAGCACACCCACCCAGCGCTCGTCGGTCGTGGGACGATAACGGCGCACCGTGGCAAGGATGATTTCCTTCTCGACGTGGGTCGCGGGTGCGGTGGCGGCGTCAGCGACACCGATGTTCGCTCTCGTGGCGACGGCAAGATCGTCCAGCGCGCTCGGAGCGCTCGGCGCGCTCGGAGCGGATGCAACCGAGAACGCGAACAGCAACGTCACGAGCATCAACAGCTTCATCCGGTTCATCACTTCCCCCGGCTCGTCGAGTCGCGCCGCTTCGAAACCGGCGCATCGGCTTGGTTGTACCATCACGCCGGGGAGTACTGCAACGGGAATGCCCACCACGATGGACAGTCGCGGTCGGCGGTGCTTTCCGGTTCGCGTCGTTCTCGACTGCCGAAGACGCTGCCGGTTCCGGTTTGTCGCGTTCACGCGCATCGCTCGTAGATCCCTGGTTGCACAGGAGTTGTGGGAACCCCGGTCGGTGTCGGGGTATTCCGCGCGACAGCGGGGTCGGTACGAAACCGGGATACGCCGACAATTTGTCGGCGGGAGGGTGACGTGGATTTGCACCGCAAACAAAAGGAAACCACGGCGATTCCGGAAAACCCGGACGCGGGTGTCCTCATTTTGAGAATGGCGTCAGCGTCCGGCCAACGGTAATCTTTCTGTTGATTCGGTAGGGGAAACGATCGGATGTCGCGGTACGGATCGATCGTCGTTGCATTGGTCATGGGCGTCGCCGCGCTCGTCTGGGCTGCTCCTGCCGTCGAGATCCGGGAGACCCACGTCTACCCGTTGGCATGGCCCGACCAGGAGACGGCGATGCGACCCGCACCGGGCAGGTTTCTCGTCGCCCGCCGTACTCTCACCGACCCCAACTTCTCGAGGACGGTGGTTCTGCTCGTGGGATACGGCGCCGACGGCGCCCTCGGCATCATCGTGAACCGGCAAACGGAGCAGCTGCTCTCCGACCGTCTCAAGGAGATCAAGAAGCTCCGCAAACGCGACGACGCTTTGTTCTTCGGCGGGCCGGTCTCGACCGAAGAGCTCGTCGTGATGATCGAGTCGGCGGAGCCCCCCGAGGGCTCGCGACCCGTGATTCGGGATCTCCACTTCGGGGCGGGTGAGGAGCTGATCGCCGAGCTCGTGAAGGGCAACAAGAAGAAGAGACGCTTCCGCGTCTACGCCGGATACGCGGGCTGGGCCCCGGGACAGCTCGATCACGAGATCGAGATCGGCGGTTGGTATGTCGCGCCGGCCGACGCCGCGACCGTGTTCAGCGACGCCCCGGACGACGTTTGGGCCGCACTGATCTCCGTTCTGGAGGCGCCTCCGCCCGGTTTGCGGGCCCGGACCGAGGCCGGGATCGAGGTCCACGCGGACTCACAGGGCCGGAGCCAGTTCCGCCGCGAGCTCGAGTAGCTTCCTGTCGGAGCCTCTCCGGGCGATCAACGACATCCCGACGGGGCAGGGATCGCCGCCGGATTCGGAACGCGCGGTTCCAACCGGGAGCGTGACCTGCGGTAGCCGCGCCAGCCCCGCGGGGCTCGTCAGCATCAGGGTCCGCTCGCGATAGGCCGCCATCGTCGCGGCCTCCGCATCGAGCCGCGGTGCGACCGTCGCCGCGGTCGGCATGCAGAGCACGTTCCCGTCGGACAGCAGCCGGTCGAAGACGTTGGCCAACGCCTCGCGGACCGGGGCCGCGTCGGCGACCGCCGATTCGGTCACGGTGCTCGCCCAGCGAAATCGGTCCGCGATGTCGGGCCCGAAGTGAGGCTTTGTCGTCTCGATCCATCCTCCGTGGACGTTCCAGATCTCCCACCCCTGGAGAGTCCGAAAGACCTCCATCATCCGACGAAGGTCGCCGAGATCATCGGGCACAGCATCGCGCAGGTACACGGGCTCGGCGGGGCCGATCGCGGACGCTAGACGGTGAACGCTTTCGCGCACCGCCGTACCGACGGCCGGATCGACGATGGCGAAGGCATCCTCGACGGTCAGTAGCGCCGGCCGTGGCGGAACGACCGAATCGGGAGGAAGCAGAAGGTCGGCGACGTCCCGGAGGGTCTCGACGTCACGGGCAAGCCATCCCACCGTGTCGAAACCCGGCGCCAGCGGCATGGCCCCGTCGAGAGGGATCGCGCCGTGGCTGGGCCGCAGACCCGCGATCCCGCACAGCGCTCCCGGCACGCGAATCGAGCCGC
>JBFJTV010000280.1:0-4504 GCA_041625075.1 Candidatus Polarisedimenticolaceae bacterium
CCGTCGTGTAGTAGATGCGCTTGAGCTCGGCGACCGGGTGCGGATGTTCCCCCACGTCAATGGACAGGCTCAGATGGTCTCCCCCACGACCGGGGTCGTTTGGATCCGCGATCCGTATCGCCGCGGACTGGAGGTACCCCTGGCGCTTGTCGCCGCCGAGCCTCTGACCCGCTTCGAGCGCGAGGATCATCCGCTCGGCGAGCGGCATCCCCGAAACCGCGGTGGTCTCGAAGTGGTCGGCCACGGCATCGATGACCTCGCGTCCGACCAGGACGTTGCCCTGAACGGTGTAGTGCGTTCCCTGACGGCTCCCCGCCCAGGGACCGTTGTCCCGGCCCGTGAATGCGGCCGCGCGCCCTTGCATGTCGATCATCCCGAGCTGGCGGAGCTCGCGGCCGCTATCGTCGGCGAGAAGTCTTTCGATTGCCTCGTCGGGCTCGATACCGCGCTCGAGCAGATCGAGTCCCTCGCGACCGTACTCGACGATCGTCCACGACTGTGTGGCGACGGCACCCGCACCGGCGCGGGCCCAGGGTACGGCGCGCCCCACAAAGGGTACACGTGTGGTGACGACCACTCCGCTCTCCCCGGTTTTCGGATCGATGGCGCACAGCGAGAAAGTCGAGTACACGGTGCCGGGAGGAGTCTGCTTCGCCACGACCGAAGAGACGAGTGTGCAGGCCACGAGTAGCGCGAGCGGTGCTTTCGACTTCATGACGGCTCTCCGTGCAGAAGGTGGACGGTGCCCGAGTCTACACCGGTGACGCCGGTATCCGAGGTGGCCCGCGCGAATGCCGGCGGTCCTTGCAGCCCGTCGGGACGGTGTCCTACACTCCCGCCGGAAGGACGATCAACGTGAGCAACGGCGGATTCCGGCAGGCGATCTCCGAGTGGGTGTTCAGCCCGCTTCAGGGCATCACGTTCGGAGACTGGACGCGGCTCGTCGCGAACCGGCGTCTGTCGGTCGAGCCCCGGTACGTCCCCCGGATGGTGTGGACCGGGGTCGGCGCCGCGATCAACTCGATCCAGGCGCGTCTGGAGCGCCGTCGCTACCGCCGGCAAATCGCCGAGGCGAATGTCCACAGCCCGCTGTTCGTGCTCGGGCAGTATCGAAGCGGCACGACGCATCTGCACAACCTTCTCGCCGCCGACAGGCGCTTTGGCTTCGTCAACTATTACCAGGCGACCTTTCCGCACACGTTCTTGACGACCGAGTCGATGGGATCGCGACTTGGCGCCGCGTTCTCGATGCGCAGGCGACCGTACGATGAGGTCGCTCTGGGTCTGGACGAGCCCGCCGAGGACGAGCTCTCGCTCTGTTCCCTGACGTTCCTGTCGTACCACATGTGCTGGCATTTCCCTTCGGCCGCGGATCACTACCGCCGATACGTCACCTTCGAAGAGGTCGAGCCGGTCGAGCGCGATCGGTGGAAAGCGGCTTTCACGCAGATGGTTCGCAAGCTATCGGTCAAACACGAAAAACCCCTGGTCTTCAAGTCCCCGTGTCACACAGCGCGGATTCCCATGCTTCTAGAGCTCTTCCCGGATGCACGTTTCGTTCACATCCATCGAAATCCCTTCGAGGTGTTCCAATCGACCAGGAAGATGGAGTCGAAGGTCGGGCCGCTCTTCCAGTTCGAGCGACGCGATCCGGCCACCATCGACGAGCACGTCCTGTGGCGGTACAAGGCCACCTACGACGCCTACCTCGCCCACCGCGAGCGGATCCCGCGAGGGCGTCTCGTCGAGGTGTCCTACGCCGACCTCGTGGGGGACACCGTGGGGACCCTTCGAAACATCTATGACGGTCTCGATCTTCCCGACTTCGAGATCGCGCGCCCGGCGATCGAGACGTATTTGAGCAGCCTCAAGAGCTACCGGGTCAACCGTTACTCGAGTCTCGATTCCGGGACCGCACGACGCATCGTGGGCGAGTGGGGGCGGTTCTTCGAGGAGTGGGGCTATTCGGCCTGATAGAATCGCGCTTCCTCATCGTGGAGTCTGTCGCGTGTCACCCGTCGCACTGACCGGACTTGCCCGGATCCCGCGTTTGTTGCTGAAGTACGGACAGGATCACGGGATCGACCAGGCCGACCTCATGCAGACGGCCGGGATCAGCGAGAACGACATCCGCGACCCTGACTCGCGTATCCCGCTGATCAAGACCTGGAACCTGTGGCGGGTCCTGATCGACCGCACCTCGGATCCGATGCTCGGGCTGCATGTCGGCCGCTCGGTCAAGCTGCGTGATGTCGGCCTGGTCGGCTATGCGGCGTTCTACAGCCGGACGCTGCGCGACGCGCTCAACAGGCTCGCGAGATACTCGCGTATTTTCTCGGAAGCCACACAGTTCGATCTCAAGCACGACCACCAGCGCGGCTGGATCACCTTTGACAACGGCCCGCGTTTCGTCGAGCTACGGCATCCCGTCGATGGGGCGCTGGCACTGATTGTCTCCGCCATTCGAGATCTCACCCACACCAGCGTCACGCCGGTGGAAGTGCGGCTGCCCTACCCCAGACCCGCCGACCCGTACGAGCTGGAACGGTTCGTTCGGGCACCGGTCCAGTACGACAGCTCGAAGGGTCGCGTCGTTCTGGAGCGCAAGGTCCTCGATCTTCCGGTGGTGTCCTCCGATGAGACGCTCACCAAGTACCTCGAGACGCTCGCCGATGACGTTCTTTCGCAGTTGGCCGCGAGGTCGTCGTTTGTGGATGATGTGCGACGAACGGTCTGGGCCGAGCTGACCAGTGGCCCACCGACTCTGAAAGATACAGCGACCCTGCTCGGCGTCAGCGTGCGCACACTGCAGCGGCGGTTGAGCGACGAAGGCACGTCGTATGCCGAGGTCCTCGAGACGATACGGCGGGAGATGGCGCTCAAGCTGCTGCGCGACAAGAGCCTCGCCGTTTACGAGGTCGCGTTCCTTCTCGGGTACTCGGAACCGAGCACCTTTTACCGCGCTTTTCGACGCTGGCAGCAGACCTCGCCCCACGAGTATCGCCGTTCGATCGCCTGAGTTCTTTACGAACCACCAGTAGATCCGGGCCCCCTCGAGGGGTGGCGTGATTCCCCTCGATCTTGGCGTGGCTTCTCACTGCGACCCCGGAAACCGCCCAGTACCTTGGTTTCGGCACAGGAAACTCGCTGCGTACGACGGATCGATCCGCCCGTCGCGAATCCGCAGGAGTCCTGACGGGGAGGCGATTTCGATGGAGAACACGTCGTTGGGCATTCGAGGTTTTCTTTCGAACCCGATGAACGTCCGGAAGATCAACCGGGCGATACGTCGCGCTTTGAGGCACAAGCGCAGTGGAGGAATCGTCTTGACCAGGATCCTCGTCGTCGATGGCGATGCGAACTCGCGAGAGGCGATGGTGACGACGTTGGGCCGCGCGGGCTACGAGGTCCGCGGTGTGGCCGACGAGAAGGACGCGATGAGCGCGTATTGCGAACAGCCGGCCGATCTCGTGATCGCCGACCTCAACCTGCCCAATGGCCAGGGGCTGGAGACCGTCGCTGCTTTCCACCGTCACTTCCCGGAGCTGCGGATCGTCGCGATCTCGTCGACGCCCGGTCCGCTGGGCAGCAACGTACGAGTCTGCGCCGCTCTCGGCGCCGCGCACACGCTGGTGCGACCCTTTGACAACGACGAGCTTCTCGAGATCGTGAGAGACGTGGCGGGCGTCTAGGGTAGCTCGCCTCCCCGGACCACCTTGTAGGACCGACCCGCCTCGAGCCGCGCCCCGGGCTCGACGCCGTTGATCACGGCAAGGGTCCTGGGCGCGACGGTTGCCCGGTAGCGCTCGGCGAAGGTCTCGAGACTCATCGCGCTGTCGAGCCGGACGATATCGATCCGTTTGGGCTCGACGGTGAGCAAACGGGAATCGGTCAGGCGGCGAAAGCTCGCCAACGTCCCGAGGACGGCGCCGCGATGGGCGTCCCATACCGAGGGGAGCGTCAACCCGAGGACCTCGAAAACCTTGGCGTCGTGCTCGACGAAGACCACCTGTCCCCGGGCCACTCCGCCCTGCATCTGGACCTGGAAGTCGCCGCCGCTCGCCTGGAGCCCGTTGACGTCCCGGCTCCAGCCCTCGGACAGCGGTGTGACGGATCCCTTTGCGAAGAAGTCGCGTGCCGCATCCGCCGCGCTGCTCTTGTTCGAGAGCGATAGTTGGATCTGTGCGTCCTCCTCCGGGCTCCGCGCCATGACGAACTGCCGCGTGTTGACGGTCTCCCAGCCGGCGGGGAAGCTCATCTGGAACTTCATGTCGGGGTGATAGAACATCCCGTCGTCGAAGAACCCGTGACGCGGATCGTCGCCGAACACCACGCCGTCGATCTTTTCGAAGAACTCGTTACGACGGACCGTACCCGTCGCGGAGACTCTGTTCATCGCGGCGACGGCGGCGTTGACGCGCTCCTGACGGTTCTCGGGATCCGGATGCGTCGAAGCCCAGCCGGGCACGCGACCCCCACCCGAAGCTTCCGACACACGTTCGAG
>JBFJTV010000281.1:0-4488 GCA_041625075.1 Candidatus Polarisedimenticolaceae bacterium
CGTGTACGGCTCGTTCCTTCAAAGCAAGATGTACGCGCGGGAAGTATCCTGTCCCGACTGCCACGACAGTCACAGCCTCGAGCTTCACCACGAAGGCAACGAGCTGTGCCTGCAGTGCCACCAGCGTGAGATCTACGACGACGCTGCTCATCACTTTCACAAGAAGAGACACAACGGCGGGCTGTCGGATGGCGCGAACTGCGTCAAGTGCCACATGGTCGAGCGGCCCTTCATGGTCATCGACTGGCGTGCCGACCACAGCTTTCGCGTGCCGCGGCCGGATCTGACCGCCGAGGTCGGTACCCCGAACGCGTGCACTCAAGCGGGCTGTCATGACGACAAGCCGCTCGCCTGGTCGGTCGACGCCTATCGCAAGTGGTACGGCGAGGCGAGCCGGCCTCACTTCGGCACGACGTTCACCGCCGCCCGCGCCGGAGACCCGTCGGCCCTGAACGAGCTTGTTCGGTTGTCGAACGACGGCCTGCAGCCCCCGATCGTGCGTGCTACCGCGCTCGAGCTGTTGGCAGCCGGCCCGCACCCCGAAGGTGTGGATTCTCTCCGTCGCGCGCTCACCTCCGACGAGGCTCTCTTGCGCCAGACCGCGGTCACCCACGTACCGCTCGGCTCGCCGAGCGAGCTCGAACACCTGCTTCCGTTGCTGTCGGACCCCGTTCGTGCCGTGCGGTTGGGCGCCGTCGGCCGGGTTGCCGGCGCGCCGCCGGAGCTGCTCGAGCCCTATCAGCGCGAAGCGCTGGAACGAGGCATCGAAGAATATCGCGCTTCCATGGCGCACTCGCTCGACTTCGCCAGCGCGGGGATGAACCTCGGCAACCTCGAGTTCGCGCTGGGCCATCCCGATCGCGCGGAGACGTACTACCGGATCGCCCTCGCCGTGGACGATCTGTTCTTTCCGGCCAAGATCAACCTCGCCGTCCTGTTGAGCGCTCAAGGGCGAAACGCCGAAGCCGGGACCCTGCTCCGCGAGGTGGTCGAGCACTACCCGGACAACGCCGATGCGGCGTACTCGCTTGGTCTGCTCCTCGCCGAGACCGGGCAGTTCGACGAGGCTTTGGACTGGCTCGCACGAGCGGCGGAGGCGAGGCCGCGAAACGCACGCGTGCACTACAACCTAGGTCTGCTGCTGCAACAATCGGGGCGGATCGACGAGGCGGGGCCCAGGCTGCGTCGCGCCCTGGAGCTCGAACCGGCCGAGCTCGATTACCTGCACGCGTACGCGGACCATCTGATGCGCACGGGGCGTCGCGACGAAGCCCTCGCCGTGGCCGGGCGCATCGTGGAGCTGCACCCGGACTCGGCGGTGGGACACCAGCTGAAGGCGATGCTTCAGACGCCTTGACCGCTACCGCCGAGAACCCGTGAGTTTTGGTGAGAAAGGTCTCGAGCTGAAGCGTCAGGGCGATTCCTGGTTGCAGCTGTTGACCGCCCGAACCTGGAAGAACGTTACCTCCGGCGTCATCGCGGTTCCGTCATCGACGGTCAGGCTCGTGGCGCCGTCGGTGCTCCCGGTCAGATCGATTCGGCCGGTGAACTCCTTTACCGCCGAGTGCAGCACGTGATACCCCGCAGCACCACCCACGCCGTTCCAGGCGAAGTCGAGGTCCACGCTGCCGTCGCCGCCGTCGATCGTCTTGGAGACCATGAGACCGTCCGGGGCCACGGTGGGCGTGGGCTCGGGGCAAGACGAGACGTCGCAGTCGAACCCGGCGGACGCGGTCATGTGAAGGGTGAATCCGTGGATCGTGGCGCCCGTGATGCCGCCGAAGATCGTGTCCTGAACCGCCAGCGTCCACGTCCCAGCGCTCGACTCGCCGACGAAGTCGGCCATGGCGCCCGGGCCGTCGGGGTCGGTGTCGCGATCGTACCGAGTCGCGGGCCCGCCGTTGGAGCTGTTGGCGTGGAGCCGAACGGTGGTGTTCTGCGGGGAGATCAGATCCACCACGAGCTCCGACGGGTTGGGATGAGAGATATCGACGGTGATGTCGAGCTCGCCGAGGATGCGGTCGTCGAGAACGTCGAGGGTCGAGAGGACCGGCTCCTGCGTGATCCTCGGCACCGTCTGGCCATCGACCTTGACGAAGTCCTTGTCCGGGCTGCCGAGCTGTAGGTCGAAACGCCGACTCCGCGTCGCCGCGTCCTGCGCGTTCATGTCGATCTCGAGCTCCACCGTGTCGCCGCACGAGGTACCCGCATCGAACAGCGTCAGCGCGAAGTGTGGATCCGGGGACTCCGACGCCGTACCCACGGGAAGATCGGGGTAGGGGACGACCGGTACGACGACTCGCCCCTGGCTCGGATCGACCGTCCGAAGGCGGCCTCCCACGGCCAGCGCATCGCCGGCGCCACCATTGAACAGGGTCGCCGGGATCTTCACCGTCTCGCCGGGGTCGGCAAAACCGTTGCCGTTGATGTTGTCGCCCTCCTCGATCATGCGGTGGGAGTTCAGCTGGAGTCGCGGACCACCTGACGCGACCTCGCAGATCGAGACCGCGCTGCGGCATACGGGGTTCGTCGCGATCGCCTCGACGCGATAGAACCGCGCGATGCCCGGATCGGGAACGGTGTCGACGTACGTCGTCACACCGGCGGGCAGCGTCGCCAGCGGAACGTGCTGCTTGTCGCAACCGAGGTCGCCACGGTAGAGCTGGTACTGCGCGGCGCCGGTCACCTCGTCCCAGGTCAGCTCGGGCCCCGAGCCGCCGTCGATCACCGCCAGCGCCGGCGCCGCCAGCGCCGGACAGCTCGACGTGCTCTGGTTCTCGGGATCTTCCGGCAGCCCGCAGGCGATGTTGTGGCGCGCGAAGGCGGCGTAGAGCGCGGCGGCGTGAGGCGTGCCGTTCGAGAGATCGCCGTCATCGTCGTCCGCCACCCGCATCCGCTGGTACCAGCTCGTGGCGCCGCAGCTGTCGGAATCGGGCAGCGCGCAGTTGTAGATGTTGCCGCCCGACCCGGCGCGGGTCGAGTACCACAGCCGCTCGACCAGCTGCCACGCGGTGTCGTGGTCCATCCCCGACGCGGGAAGGTCGCGTGTCGCGAGGTCGAAGATCGACTCGTCGATGGGGTAGGACTCACAGTGGACCTGGCCCCCACAAGGCGAATCGCCGGTGGTGTCCATGCAACGGTTCGCGACCCAGTCCTGGGGGGTCGCCGGCGTGTTGAGGGTTCGCGCCGCCCAGTCGTGATCGCGGAACCCCGTGCAGGTCAGACAGGTGTCGCCGAATGCGGAGCAGGTCCGGTCGAGAAAGAGGCCCGGACCGAAGCACGACTGTCGCGAGGCGAGCATGGCGACGATGTCACCGTAGGCCTCGGAGGTGAAGTCCCAGTCGCCGCCGTCGTTCTCGTCGTAACCGTGACCCCACTCGTGAACGAGGATGCCCTGGATCTCGCCGCTGTTGGCGCACTCGGCCCAGCTCGTCCCCGCCTGGTAGACAAAGATCCCGCCGCCGCCGTAGCTCGCGTTACAGTGCTGGGCCCAGTTGGTGTTCACCGTGACCTGACCGTTCAGATAGTCGTTGGTCGGGTTGTAGAACCGGGCGATCTCCCTCACGCGGTTGAGGTGGTAAAAGGCGGTGCGTGCCGCCGCCGTGTTCCCGGGGGACGCACCGGGCGCGACGTCGCAGTTCTCGCCCGCCTTGAGCCCGAGCCGAAGCCCTTCGCTGCAGCTTCCCGTCTCGAGAATGGGGCCGCAGGTGTCGTCCACGGTGAAGTACGGTCCCTGGAGTGTGGTTTCGAAGGTGGCATCGGGGTCGGTGCAGATGAGATTGCCGTACTCGTCGGTGACCGCGGTGGGCTGCCCGTTCTCCGTCCAGTCCGCGTAGGGCATGGGGAAGTCGTCGATCTCGCAACCACCGGAGACGCAACCCACGTCGGGAGCCTCCGGATAGATGCCTCCGTCGACTCCGTGGTATCGGGCGCCGTCAAAGAACGCGCGCGCCGTACCGTCGTGCGCGTCGATCTCACCGACCCAGAGTGCCGGGCTCCCGGGTTCGCGGAAACGCAGCCGCCAGATCAGATGATGGGTCAGCCCCGCTCCGCGAGGACCGGTCCACTTCTTCGGTCGGCCGGACGACGAATCGGCAGCACGCGCCACCATCGCGAGTTTTGGTTCGCCGATCTCCTCGAGCCCGGCTCGTGCTCCGCCGAGGTAGGCATCGAGGAAGTCACGAGCGTCACGCGCGTCGAGGGTCGGCACACCGCTCGCGGTGGGCGCAACCCAGTGCGACGCCCCGAACATCGTCAGCCTGCCACCGACGAGATGAAAGTCGAGACGTGAGTTCTCGATCGTTACGCCGTCCACCGCCTGTCTGAAGACGAGTTGCCAGTGCCCAGGACGGAGCTCCATGCTGGCGTCGCGGTCGAGCTCGAGGATCGCCTTCCAGTCGCCGAGCAGCTCGCGATGGGTTTCGAGGAACGCGCGAACCTTCGCCTCGACGTCGTCAAGCGTGGCGCTCTCGGGATCCTCGGCGGCGA
>JBFJTV010000282.1:0-4486 GCA_041625075.1 Candidatus Polarisedimenticolaceae bacterium
GAGCAGGTACGGCTCGAGAACGACATCACGATGTACGAGGCCCGCATCGAGATGGCCCCGATCCGCGAGAACGAGCTCAACGACCTGATGAAGGGGCACCGGGTGCTGTCCGACGAGTACGAGGATCTCAAGACGCAGGTCGAAGCCGCCCGGCAGGCTCTGAAGCTCGAGGAGAAGCAGGAGGGCAACCAGTTCGAGGTCATCGAGCCGGCGGTGGCCCCCACGATTCCGGCGAAACCGAATCCGATGGCGTTGCTCGCGGTCGGGGTCGTCGCCGGGTTATTTCTGTTCGTCGGTCCGATCATCGCGAAGAGATTGCTGGCGCCAACCGTGGACTCCGAAACCGGCCTCGTCGCCGTCTCCCAGGTTCCGATCCTGGTCAGCATTCCAAGGGTTCGCACCGACGAGCTGGCGCGGCTCGAGTGGCGCAAGAAAACCACCAATTTCGGGCTGGCAGCCGTCTCCATCGTGATCCTGGCGACCGCGCTCGTGACGCTGTCGTTGTACTGAAGACTTGAAGAAGGACTCCCCAATGAAGACGCGGGTCAGCGGTGAGACACCGATGAAGGACGCCGTGAGGAAGCCGACGGCCTCGCGCGAATCGACGCGCGAGAAAAAAGAAGACCTCGTCGCCGGCGTTCCGCTGTCGCGGGTCATCCCGAGAAAGCTCTCCGAAGCCGGAGACGTCGTGATGCTGAGTCAGCCGCACTCCGTCGCGGCCGAGAAGTTTCGGCGTCTCAAGACCCAGCTTGCACGTGACGGCGAGAACGAATCCCAGGTGATTCTGATCACGAGCGCCGCCCCCGAGGAGGGGAAGTCTTTTATCGCCCTCAACATCGCGCTTGCTTTCGCCGGTGAGTCTTCCCACGAGACCCTCTTGATCGATGCGGACCTCCGGCGCCCGACGATCGGCAACAGGCTGCATCCCGAACCGGCGATCGGATTGACCGAGGTACTTTCGGGAAAGACCAGTGTCGATCACGCAATCTATACCCTCAAGAACAACAGGCTCAAGGTTCTGCCCGCGGGAGAGCCGACGCGCGAATCCGTCGAGCTGATCGCCTCACCTTCGTTCAGGTCGTTGATGGCGAATCTGAGGAAGCGGTTCTGGCGGATCGTCGTCGATACGCCGCCGGCGGTTCCGTTTACCGACGCCGACGCGCTTGCGGGCTGCGCGGACGGTGTGTTGATCGTGGTCCGGGCGGGCCAAACCCCCAAACGCCAGTTCGAGCATGCCGCCTCGCTCATCAAGTCGGCGCCGATTCTCGGGGTCGTGCTCAACGATCTCAAACCGTCGCTCGCGGACGGCTTCAAGAACTACCACTCGTATTACCACAGCCGGTACTACGATCGGGACCGCAAGAAATGACCGACCGGGGTGCCACGAGCGCACCGGGGCAGCGGCTCCCGGCGAGCGTCGTCGCCCTGGGCGGCGGCACGGGTTTGCCCATCGTGCTCCGCGGGTTGCGCGCCCTCGTGAGCAAAGGGGGGGTCGCGGACCTCACCGCGGTGGTCGCGATGACCGACGACGGCGGTAGCTCCGGGCGTCTTCGCGAGACGCGGGGGCTCCCCCCGCCGGGCGATCTCCGGAATTGCCTGACGGCGCTATCGGACGAGGAGGATCTTCTCGCAGCCCTGTTCCAGCACCGCTACGGCGGGAAGGACGAGGGGCTCGGGGGGCACAACCTCGGAAACCTGATCCTCGCGGCGCTGGCCGAGAAAACCGGGAGCTTCCTGAAGGCCGTCGAGGTCTCGAGCAAGGTGCTGAGAACCCGGGGGAGGATTCTCCCGGCGACCCTCGACGACGTCGCGCTGGAGGCGGTTCTCGACGACGGCTCGCGTGTCGTCGGCGAGACCAACATCACGGGTTGCGGGCGCAACGTCCGAGAGGTCCTGCTGAGACCCGAAACGGCCGCACCCACACCCGGCGTCATCGACTCGATTCGCGAGGCCGATCTCGTGGTCATCGGCCCCGGCAGTCTGTTCACGAGCGTCGTGCCGAACCTGGTCGTCCAGGGGGTGGGGCGAGCGCTCGTGGAAACCGACGCGGTCGTGGTGTTCGTCTGCAATCTCGTGAGCGACACCGAATCGACGGGTCTGTCGCTCCTCGACCACGTCGAGATCGTCGAGAAGCACGCGGGCGGTGCCGTCGTGGACGTCGTTCTCGCCCATGAGGGCTCAATCGACGAAGCCACGCTGTCGCGCTACCGCGCCGAGGGCGCGCTGCCGCTGCAGTGGCCGGACGACGACGGGGGATCCTCGCGGGTCGTGCGCAGGAACCTGCTCGCACCGGGCGAGATGTTGCGTCACGACCCGGCAGCGACCGCCGAAGGGGTGCTCGCCGCTTGGGAAGAGGTGTTCGGGTCGGTTCTGAAGTGAAGGGCCGACCCCGAGGTCGAGCCAGTGATTGAGGAGAGCCATATGGGTACGAGGGTCAAGAGACGAGGTGAAGACGACGAGATCCTCACCAGCCGCGAAGCCCGCGAGTTACTCAAGATCGGCCGCACCAAGCTGTGGGAGCTGACTCGCAAGAACGTCATCCCGGCGTACCGGCTGGGCAAGGGGAAGAGCTCGAATCTGCGCTACCGGCGTTCGGAGCTGCTGGCGTGGCTCGACCAGAATCGCGTCTGACGGTTTTTTTGCGACCTCAGCGGCGAGAGTGTCCCTTGAACCAGGAGCGCCAACTCCAGAACGACGAATTTGCCGAACCGCACGATCCGGTCCAGCGGCCCGGGTCGGCCGGAGCGAAACTCCTCGAAATGATCGTACTTCGATGGCACGAGCGTGGCGAGCAGGATGCGAAGGCGTCGCCATGTACCTGCGGTCAACCAGAAGCGAAGAAGCCGGTGTCTCGTCGGCCCGCTCCCGAGACGCTGCTCCAGCAGCGATGGGATCGGGTCCATGAGCTCGAGATGCAGACGAATGATGGCGGACGGCCGGAGCTCGTCGAGAACGCCTGCGGGAATGTCGGTGTCAAACAGATGGCGAGTCATCTCGAGCGTGAGCGCGGTCGGAGCGCGCATCGAGCTCGCCGTGGCCGCCCTGACGAGCTCTTCCCAGTCGAACCGATCGGCTGCGGTCACGATGCGATCGATATCGACGAATCGAGCCAGGAAACCGAAGCTCTCGTTGATGTTCTGGATGACCAGATGAAGGATCATGTGCGTGGGGTGGGGGACCGTAAGTCGAACACCCGCGACATCGATCTCGTTCGCGCGGCGAAAAACCTCGGCGGGGTCCAGTTGAAACGGGAAGACCTCGCGCGCGAGCGCCCAGTGCACCTCGACCCGGACCCCCGAGGCCCGTTTGAGGGCGATGTGAAAGTGATGGCGGCGGTACAGGCTCCACGACCCGTGAGGCGGGAGGCCGTCTCGGCTGTCGGCGAGGGCCCGGACCGCGGGAACGAGCGACTTTTCGGCGACGAGCAGGTCGATGTCGTGCAGGTCGCGCTCCATCGCGTCAGGGTAGATGGTCCCGACCAGCGCGGCTCCCTTGAGCACGACGGCCCGAATCCCCGATTGTTCGAGGGTCGAGAGAATCCGATCCCGTTCGAGCTCGAACGCCGCGGTTCGACGACGATGACCCGTGGCGATTCGTTTGACCTCCTCGCGGACCTCGGCGGGTTGCGTCTCCGCCCACGGAAGAAGGGCCGCGACGGCAAGTCCGTAGACCCGGTGTCGAGCAGCGAGCGTCAGGAGATCTTCGGCATTCGTGCCGCTCGGAAAGAAGTCGGCCAACGAATCTCGTTCACGCGCGAAATGGCGATGACATAGAGCTACGAGAACCGAATTCTCACGAGCGAGCACGTCGTCCATGACCGAGAGAGAGAATCGCACGATGCAAGGCAGCCCGTCAACGATGCTCAACGCGATGACCGTCGATGTCGAGGAGCATTTTCAGGTCTCGAACTTCGACGGCATCGTCGAGCGGGACGCTTGGGCATCGATGCCGAGTCGGGTCGAGGCCAACACCGGTCGTCTGCTCGATCTCTTTGACGAGACCGGTGTCCGCGCGACGTTCTTCATCCTCGGGTGGGTCTGCGAGCAGCGGCCACAGCTCGTGCGTCAGATCGCGGACCGCGGGCACGAGATCGCATCGCACGGATACAGCCACCGGCTCGTCTACCGCCAAGACCCCACGGAGTTCCTCGAGGAGACGACCCGCTCGCGCAAGATCCTCCAGGACGCCTCGGGTCAACCGGTGGACGGCTATCGAGCCGCGTCGTTTTCGATCACGAAGGACAGCCCGTGGGCTCTGGACATTCTCGCCGACGTCGGGTTCACCTATGACTCGAGCCTCTTTCCCGTGCGCCACCATCGCTACGGGGTCCCGGGCGGCGCCCGAGGAATCCATGCCGTTCGCACACCCGGCGGGGGAATCCTGATCGAGGTCCCGCCCTCCACGCTCGCGTTCGGCAGGTTCGTTGTGCCCGTCGCGGGCGGCGGTTATCTCCGGCTCTATCCCACCGCGATGACGCGTTGGGCCA
>JBFJTV010000283.1:0-4479 GCA_041625075.1 Candidatus Polarisedimenticolaceae bacterium
GCCGACGCGGTCCCCGGGGGCGTCCTTATCGACGACGATCCCGGAGATACCACGTGCGCCGCGACCGGGCTGCGTGACCGCGAAGATCGTGTTGAGCGAAGCCACCGCTCCACCGGTGTTCCACTTCTTCTCGCCGTTGAGAACGTACTCGTCGCCGTCGAGCTCCGCGCGTGTCTGCATCCCGCCGGCGTCCGACCCGGCGTCTTTCTCCGAGAGGCCGAACGCGATCAGCTTGTCTCCCGATGCGATGTCGGGGAGCCAACGCTGCTTCTGGTCCTCGGTTCCACCCAGAATGATCGGGAATGACCCGAGCGCGTTGACCGCATAGGCGACTCCCATCCCACCGCACGCTCTCGAGAACTGCTCGATCACCAGACAGAGATTCAGCACACCGCCGCCGTCGCCGCCGTACTCCTTGGGGATCCACACGCCCGAGAGACCGGCGTCCTTGATCGCCTCCTGGACCTCCCACGGGTAGGTCTGCTCGACGTCGTACTTGGCCGCCACCGGCCGCATGACTTTCTCGGCGACTTCGCGGGCTCGCTGCCGGTACTCGACGTTTTCGGGGGTCAGTAGCTCGTTGGGCATGGCTCTCCTTTCCGGGAGGTCTCTGAGTCTCGCGCCAATCTATCACCCGTCTCACGCTGCTTCAAAGACCGGTCGTCGCCTTGTGGACCGCTCTGGTAGCATGCGCCGCCAGCCGGAAAGGCTTGCCACGGACTAACGCCGAACGTAACGCGATCCCTGTGACACGCCACTAGTGCAGAAACCAGAACACGACGCCCGTTACCGCGATCAGGAGCCCGCTGGCAGCTTCCATGTAGCGCGAGACTCCCGGTGGGGCGAAACCCCGTTTCCACCCGACTCCCACCACTGAGAGACCGACCATGAGCGCGGACGTCGTCACGCCATAGGCGATGATGACGAGCAGCATGGCGCCCCCGCCCTGCCGCAGCGATACCAGCAACATCGGGACGAGCAGCACGCACGGGTTGAGCCCGATGATCAAAGCGAGAAACAGGCCGCCCGCGCGACTCGATCCTCGGATCATCTCGCCGTCGGCGTGATAGTGCAGATGCTCGTCGTGGACGCCCTCTCTCCCGTCGCACACCTCGGGTTCTCCGTGGCGGTGAAGAAGGCGTCCCCCCGGATGGAAGTGCCCCTGTTTCCGCCACGACCACACGGCATAAACCACACCGAACAACACGAGGATCAGGGCGCTGGCGTGCTCGAGCGTCTCTCCGAGCCTTTCGGCCGCCTCCCGACCGATCGTGAAGGCGAACCACCCGAGCGCCACGGACAGCGCGACGTGAACCAGCGCCGCAAGACCGGACAATCCCGCGGTGGCGCGCAGGCTCCAGCCTCGCGAACGGCCCACGAGCACGAACGGCAGCCAGTGATCGGGGATGAGCGTATGGAGCAGCGCCAAGCCGATCGTCGACGCGAATAGGAGGTAGGTTTCGTTCAACTCAGTTCGTCGCGTGGCCCTGGGCGTAGTCCACGGCGCGGACTTCGCGAATCACCGTGACCTTGATCTTGCCAGGATAGTCCATCTCCGACTGGATCCGATCCGCGAGATCGTTCGCCAGCAGCTCGGCGCGGGCATCGTCGACGAGCTTAGAGCGGGCGATCACGCGAATCTCCCGGCCCGCGTGAAGCGCGTAAGACTGCTCGACACCGTCCATCGAATTGGCGAGCTCCTCGAGCTTCTCGATCCGTTTGATGTACTCGGCGACGCTCTTTCGCCGTGCCCCGGGGCGCGCGCCGGACAGCGAATCCGCCGCGGAAACGAGAACCGAGATCGGCGAGGTCACCTCGCAGTCCTCGTGATGCGACGCGATGGCGTTGACGACAACCGCGTCTTCGCCGTACTTCGTTCCGACCTCCGCACCGATCTCCGGGTGCGTCCCCTCACGCTCGTAGTCGATCGCCTTGCCGATGTCGTGGAACAGACCCGCACGGCGAGCGAGCTTCTCGTCGAGACCGAGCTCGGCCGCGAGCATCCCGGTGAGGTAGGCGACCTCTTTGGAGTGGATCAGGACGTTCTGGCCGTAGGACGTCCGGAAACGGAGACGCCCCAGGAGCCTGACCATCTCCGGGTGCACGCCCTTGATGTTCAGCTCCTTGAGAGCTTCCTGACCGGCGCGACGCATCTCGTCCTCGAGCCGCCGGCGCGTGCGCTGCACGAGATCGTCGATGCGGCGCGGGTGGATGTTGCCGTCCTTGAGCAGCAGCTCGAGGACCCGTCGCGCAATCTCGCGGTTGACCGGGTTGAACCCCGACAGAGCGACGGTGCTCGCGTCCTCGTCGATCAGCAGCTGGATCCCGGTCGCCTTCTCGAAGGCGCGGATGTTCTTGCCCTCCTGCCCGATGATGCGGCCCTTGACGTTGTTCCCCTCGGGGAGCTCGAAAGTGCTCACGGTCCGCTCCGCGCTGAAATCCGAGGCCGCCCGCTCGATGGCGAGCGCGATGATCTTCGTCGCCTCGGTTTCCGCGTTCCTCCGGGCCTCGTCCTTCATGTTCTTGGTCAACACGGCGGCCTCGTAGCGGGTCTCCGCCTTGAGGTTCTGGAGCAGCTGGCGTTTGGCTTCCTCCCGGGTCAGGCCCGAGACGCGCTCGAGACGCGCGTTCTGCTCGTCGAGCAGGACGTCCATCTCCGCCTTGGCGCGGCTGAGGGCCGCCCTGTCGTCCTCGAGGACCTTCTCGTCTTCCGCGAGCGCCTCCTTTCGGCTCGCCAGATCGGCCTCGACGTCCTTGAGGTTCTGACGCGAGCGGTTGAGCTCGCGCTCGCGCTTGGCGAGCTGTCCCTTCTTGGACCGCAGATCCCGCTCGGCCTTGTTGCGCTGGCGGTAGAGATCCTGCCGAGCCTTGAGAACCGCGGCCCGTCGCTCCTTGTCGGCATCGCGCCGGGCGACGCGCAGGATCTCCTCGGCGCGCTTCTGGGTCGCCTCAAGGCTCTTGCCGCCGAGACGGTTGTTGAGAAACCAGCCGAGAAGCCCGCCGAGACCGGCGAGAATCAAACCGACCACGACCGTGATAACGGGGTTGAGTGAAAGATCAGTCATGTGGGCTCCAGTCCCGGTCGCGACAACCGGGCGTCGCCGGCGAGCCCACGGCGGTTTGGAGGAAAGGGCCGTTAACCGGCGCCTAGGCGCCGGTGGGGAGTTCGAGACACGACCGGGACGTGCTTGCCCTCAGGCGCACCGCCCCGAGACGGAAACGGCCGGGCGAGCGGACGTCGCGAGACGCAAACGGTTGCCGGCTCCGGCGTTCATCGGTGTCGAACTCCTTGACGTTGAAGGGGGCGCGAGCCCCGGATCAGCCCTTTCTTCGTCCTGACGCATCGGGGGAACACGATCGTCGTTCGAGGGATCGATGATGCGTCGGGTTATCTTCCTCCGGCAGGCGCTCCTGCCATCCGCATTCGCCGTGGTTCTCGGCGGCCGGCCTCCCGCGCGGCCGCTTCTGCTTTTCGGTGGCGCCGGTTCTGCCGTGGCGCCAGTCATCTGTTTACCTTGGGAATGTACCACCCGGGAGAACCCCGAGTCAAACAAATCGCTGAACTATCAGGACTTCCGGGCCCTATGGGCGGCCGACAGTACCCTCTTCCTCGGCCGGAGCGCCCGCGGCGTCACTTCGACCAGCTCGTCGTCCCGGATGAACTCGAGCGCCTGCTCGATGCTCATGCTGCGCGATGGCATGAGACGCGGCGACTGCTCGGTCGTGTCCGAGCGGCGCGCCGTGATCCGGGGTTCCTTGGTGAGGTTGACGTCGAGGTCGTTCCCGCGCGAGTTCTCCCCGACGATCTGCCCCTCGTAGACCTGGTCGCCGGGCTCGACAAAGATCGCGCCGCGCGGCTGGAGGTGCGCGATCGCCCACGCCGTCGCCCGACCGGCCCCATCGGCGACGAGCGCGCCGCTCCCGCGGCGTTCGATCTCCCCCTCCCAGGCGTCGTAGCCGTCGAACATCTGGGTCATCACACCGGCCCCGCGGGTGTCGTTGAGGTACTCACCGCGAAAACCGATCAGCCCGCGCGACGGGATGCGGAACTCCATGCGCACTCGCCCCGTCCCGTGGTTCACCATCTTGGTGAGACGGCCCTTGCGCGCGGTGATCTTTTCGGTCACGACCCCGATGTACGTGTCCGGACAGTCCGTGACGAGCAGCTCGAACGGCTCCTGCGTCGCGCCGTCCACCTCCCGCGTCAGGACGGTGGGGTGGCTTGCCAGGATCTCGTAGCCCTCGCGGCGCATCATCTCGATGAGGATCGCGAGCTGGAGCTCGCCACGACCGGAGATCTTGAAGGCATCGGGGGAGTCGGTCTCCTCGACACGAACCGAGGCGTTGGTCAGCAGCTCGCGATAGAGGCGCTCGCGCAGCTTCGCGGCGCTCACGAACCGGCCGTCGAGCCCCGCGGTCGGCGAGTCGTTGACCGAGAAGACAATCGCGATGGTGGGCTGGTCGGCCTTGACCGGGGGA
>JBFJTV010000284.1:0-4464 GCA_041625075.1 Candidatus Polarisedimenticolaceae bacterium
GAGGTGGGATATCCACGTCCTGGAGGTCGCGACGGGGAAACGAAGGGTCGTCTCGAGCGAAGGCGGTTACGACCCGACCTGGACACGGGACGGCTCGAAGATCGTTTACCGCACCTCCGGGGAGCAGATCCACGCCGTCGCGGTGCGTACCGACCCGGAGTTCGCGGCGGCAGCGGAACGGGTGCTCGCGGGGACCGAACCGAGCCGTCACGCGCGCGAGTACGACGTCAGCCGCGACGGCCGGCGGATCCTCGTCGGCACGGCCGATATCTTCGGGGGTGACTCGACCAAGGAGACGCGGCCGCGTATCACGGTCGTGCTGAACTGGTTCGAGGAGCTGACGCGCCGCGTTCCCGCCTCGGGGGGGCCTTAGAAGACGAGCATGAACGCTCGCCGCCCCCTCGTCCCGTACATCTGCCATTGCCGTTCACGACACCCGATCACTCTCACGCGGTGCCCTTGATTCTCCTCCAGGGCATTGGGGTAAGATTCCCCAAGGGGTCCGGGGCGGCGGGAGGCAGGATCTTGGCAACGCGTCGAATTACGATACCGCAGCGGCTCATCGCTGTTTCCGCGTACCAGCGCTACGCGTACGACATATACCTGAGCTGGGTCGATTACCTCAGGGTTCAGTATCGAACAACCGCTCTGGGGCTGCGCAAGAAGCGCCGGAAGTACCCGCCGCCGTCAAGCCAGAGGCATCCAAACTGGATCAAATTCCACGTTCCGTTGGCGACCGCGCACTTCTGGAGACCGCTCCCGAAGAGCTCCATCGTTACTTACGAAGCACGATACGAGAACGAAGTGAAGGACCCGGAAGAGATCGACATCGTTCCGCCGGAGGATCTTTTGTCGCACCATGCGCCGAGACCTGATGTTCCGACGTTGTACCAGCTCTCCAATATTGCATTTCCGCTGAAGTGGATTCACCGCAAGGGCGAGTGGACCGAAGAAGAGCTCAAGAAGATCGAAGACGAAGAGGCGGTCAAGAGCGCGTGGTTCTGGCAGTACGGTGAGGGAAAGAACCGGCGGAAGGAGGCGTAGCCCGGCTTGACCCTGGAACCGAACCAAAGGCTTCTGCACTACCGCCTGGTCGAGAAGATCGGCGAGGGCGGGATGGGTGTGGTCTGGAAGGCCGTCGATACGACGCTCGATCGTGAGGTGGCGATCAAGGTCTTACCGGCCGTCGTCGCGGGCGATCCCGAGCGGCTGGCGCGGTTCGAGCGCGAGGCCAAGCTGCTCGGCTCGCTGAATCATCCGAACATCGCCACGGTTCACGGACTGCACCATGATCAACAGACCCACTTCCTCGCGATGGAGCTCGTCGAAGGCCTCGATCTCGCCGAGCGCATCGACCGCGGCGCAATCCCGCAAGACGAAGCGATCGAGATCGCCAAACAGATCGCCGAGGGACTCGAGGCCGCGCACGCTTCCGACGTCATCCACCGCGACCTCAAGCCCGCCAACATCAAGATGGGATCCGAAGGCAAGATCAAGATCCTCGACTTCGGTCTCGCCAAGGCGCTGGCGGGCGACGCCGAAGGCGACTCTTCCACCGACGTCGGGATGTCGCCGACGCTGACCTCGGCCGGAACCGTCGCCGGAATGATCCTCGGCACGGCCGGCTACATGTCGCCCGAGCAGGCGCGCGGCAAACCGGTCGACCGCCGCGCCGACTTGTGGGCGTTCGGCGTCGTGCTGTTCGAGATGCTCACGGGCGAGCGCATGTTCACGGGCGAAACGGTCACCGACGTCATCGCGGCGGTCGTGACAAGAGAGCCCGAGTGGGACAAGCTTCCCGCGGACCTCTCGCCCGCGATACGGCGCGTGCTGCGACGCTGCCTTGCCAAGGACCCGCGCGAGCGACTCCGGGACGCGGGCGACGCGCGGCTCGAGCTGAGCGACGACGCGCAAGAAGCCGCGGCGCCAACAACCGAAGCAACTGCTCCCGCACTATCCCGCCGAAGCCTGTGGCTCACCGGCGCCGCGTGTCTGATCCTCGGCGTCATCGCAACCGCCATCATCTTTAATGCGACGAAGCCCACTCCACAGCCGCAACCAGTGACGTGGTCGTCCATCCCCGCTCCAGAAGAGAGCCCGTACGTCTTCCGGCCGCTCCTCGAGCTCTCGCCGAACGGCCGCCACCTGGCCTTCTCGGCACCCGCCCCCGACGGTAGCGCCACGCAGATGCTCTGGATTCGCGACCTCGACTCGGACAGCGCGCGCCCGATCGGCGGCACCGAAGGCGCGCAGCAACCCTTCTGGTCACCGGACAGCGCGTTCGTCGGCTACTTCGCCGAGCGCAAGCTCCGCAAGGTCAGCGTCGCCGGTGGCGTCCCGACCGTGATCTGCGACATCGGCAACGACTCGCGCGGCGGGTCTTGGAGCGCCGACGGCACCATCCTGTTCGTTCCGGACTGGAGCTTCCCGGTCTTCCGCGTCGCGGACACCGGTGGCACGCCGCAACAGGTCACCGAGCTTTCCCCCGAGCGAATGGAGCTGTCGCACCGCTGGCCGCACTTCCTCCCCGACGGCAACCACTTTCTGTTCTACGCGGTGAGCACGTACCCGGAGATGAACCCCGAGAACCCGTCCGAGGTCGACCAGTCGGGTCTCTACGTCACCTCGCTCGACGGGATGGAACCGCAGCTTTTGCACACCGCGCGGTCCCGGGCCTCGTACACGGACGGCAAACTTCTCTACGTGGACGACGGCATCCTGATGGCGCGCCCGTTCGACCCGGAGGGCCTCACGTTTCTCGGCGAACCGGTCTCGCTGGCGGACGGAGTCACGCAGTCGGCCGGGGCGTTGTGGGGCGGGGCGTTGTTCTCGGTATCCGATGAGGGGACGCTGGTTCTCGTACGCGGGGCCTCCGAGGAAAGAGGGGTTTCCGAGCTCGTCTGGCGGGATCGGAGCGGCGCGGAGATCGGCCGGCTCGGCGAGCCCGCTTCCTACGGGGATGTTCGGCTATCGAGCGACGGTCGCCGCTTGACCTACACGATCGGCGACCCCGGCGACGTGTGGATCACCGACCTCGCGCGCGAAACGACGACGCGGTTCACGTTCGATCAGGGCAACGACGCGACGCCCGTGTGGTCACCCGACGACGACCGCATCATCTTCCAGTCGAGCCGCGTCATTTCCGGTCAGCGCTTCAGGCCGGCCAATCTCATGACACGGCTGACCTCGGGGCTCGAGGGAGTCGAGCACCTGATGAGTACCGAGTTCCTGGCCAGCCCCGCGGACTGGTCTCCCGACGGCAGTACCGTCATGCTCGTCGCCATGCGCCCCGGCACGGGCATAGATCTCATGCTGTACTCGGTCGAGGACGGGCGGATCGAGGATTTCTTGACGACCGAGTACAACGAGGAATACGCGCGGTTTTCCCCCGACGGCAAGTGGCTCGCGTTCCAGTCGGACGAGTCCGGCCGCCTGGAGGTCTACGTCCAGCCGTTCCCCGGTCCCGGCGGCAAGTGGCAGGTCTCGAAGAGCGGTGGACGGATGGCCGTCTGGCGGCGCGACGGGCGGGAGCTGTTCTACGTCGGACCCGACGCCGAGCTCATGGCCGTGCCGATCGATATGGAGGGCGGCTTCAGCGCGGGCACGCCGGTGAAGCTGTTCGGTGTCGGCGCCAACGCTCTCGAAGACTCGGGCTACACCTTCGACGTCACCCCCGACGGGAAGCGGTTTCTGTTCTTGGAGCCGCTCGATGACGAAGGCGATGCCGGGATTGCCGTGACGCTGGTGCAGGGCTGGCAGCGGTTGCTGGATTAGGGACTGTTTACTTCGACGACGGATCACAACACACAGGTCTTCACTGGCGCTGACTGGGGGACGGGCCCCGATCGCGGGGCGGAGGAACGAGGTGAAGGGGGCGTCTGTGGCTACAGTCAACGGCCGGCGATCTTGCGGATCAACTGTGGCTCGGCGTAGACGTACTCTTCGCTGTCCTGGAGTTGACCGGCGACATCGATGAAGTCGTCGTCGTCGGCCACCTGGACCTCGTACAGTTGGGGTGCGAATCGGAGCCGCCGGACGACGCGGAGGCCGTGCCGCTCGAGAGCTCTCCGTGCCTCCTCGTCCCCGAGCTCGTCCCGCAGACGCACACTGAGCCGGCCGGTACCGACCATGCACTCCCCGCGCTGGTCGCGAAACAGGTAGCCGACCGCGACGGGCTCCGGCCACTCGGCGTCGGGCTGCGGCTCGTCCACCGACCGGACCAACAGCCAACCGGCGGTTTCGAGGGCGTGGCAAGTATCGGGTGGAATGTCGCTTTCGCCGAGGATCACAAGGGTCTGACCGCGCCAGCGTGCGACGGCCTCACCGGGTTCGCGGGCTTCCGGCGGCCCATCCGGCAGGCGGATGGCAAGAACATCCGGCAACTGATCGACTTCGACCGTCTTTCCGCGGACCTGGTAGCTCCGAATCATGGCACCCGACCCCGATCGCTACGACGACACTGCA
>JBFJTV010000285.1:0-4452 GCA_041625075.1 Candidatus Polarisedimenticolaceae bacterium
GGGTCCGGGCCATGGTGCTGGTCGATCGCGACGGAATGCTCGTCTCGATGGCCGGTGATGACGGGGACAACTCGCTCGAGCTGCTCGCCGCGTCGTACACCGATATCGCACGCAAGATGGCGTCGATCCACGGCGAGGCGGGTCTCGATACCCCCCGCGAGATGGTTGCCACGATGGGGGCCGCCGGGGCTGTCCTGCACCACCAGGTGACACCCGACTATGGCGTGATCGCGCTCCTCGACTCCGACGCCACGCTGGGGCGTGTCCGATTCGAGCTGCGGAAGGCCGCCGCCCGTCTCCTGGACGAGGTCGTCGCCTAGACCTCCTAGGGCGCCAACAACACCCCATCTTCGCCGATTTCGAGTAGAATCCTCCCCGTCATTTCCGGGAGGATCGGCGTGGACGCGAAGGAACTCCGCGAGCTCATCGAGATCATCTCGCGCAGCAACTTCTCGGAGTTCGAGCTCGAACGCGAGGGGTTCAAGCTCAAGCTCGTGCGGGGGAACGCGGCCCCGGTTGAAGCGCCGCGGGCCGCGGCGGCCGCGCGGGCGATCGAGGCGGCGCCCCCCCAGCCGGCCTCCGTGGTCGAGGAGATCTCGGTCGATGAGCCGGAACCGGCCGCTGACGCCGTCGATTCCGGTCTCGTGCAGATGAACTCCCCCATCGTCGGCACCTTCTATCGCGCTCCGGGACCCGAGAAGCCGGCTTTCGTCGAGACGGGGGACCGCGTCAAGAAGGGCCAGGTGCTTTGCATCATCGAGGCCATGAAGCTGATGAACGAGATCGAGTCCGAGATCGATGCGGAGGTCGTTGAGATCGTGGCGGTCAACGGCCAGCCCGTGGAGTACGGGGAAGCGTTGTTCAAGCTCCGGCCGCTGTAGTCGCCTGACGAGACTTCACCGAGGCTACACTTGTTTCGAAAGATCCTGATCGCCAACCGCGGCGAAATCGCGTTGAGAATCATCTGGGCTTGTCGCGAGCTCGGGATCAAGACAGTCGCGGTGCACTCGACCGCCGATACCGATTCGCTCCACGTGAAGTTCGCCGATGAGGACGTTTGTATCGGCCCGCCACCCAACAAGGACTCGTATCTCAACGTCTCCGCGGTGATCTCCGCGGCCGAGATCACCGGTGCGGAGGCGGTCCATCCCGGGTACGGGTTCCTCGCGGAATCGGCGCACTTCGCGGAGGTCTGCCGCGAATGCGGTCTGACGTTTATCGGTCCCTCGCCCGATGTCATCCGCAAGATGGGGGAGAAGTCCGAGGCGCGGGCGACCATGAAGCGGGCGGGCGTCCCGACCCTTCCGGGGAGCGACGGACTCGTCGGCTCGACCGACGAGGCCCTCGCCATCGCCGAGGCCATCGGCTATCCGGTCCTGATCAAAGCGGCGGCCGGGGGCGGCGGTCGCGGGATGCGGATCGTTCCGAGCGCGAGCGAGATCACCCAGCTGCTCGAGGCGGCGAGCAGTGAGGCGGGCGCGAGCTTTGGCGTCTCCGACGTCTACATCGAAAAGTACCTGGTCGCGCCCCGTCACATCGAGTTCCAGGTTCTCGGCGATACCTACGGGAACCTCGTCCATCTCTACGAGCGCGAGTGCTCGATCCAGCGCCGGCACCAGAAACTGATCGAGGAATCCCCGTCCACGGCCCTGGACGGCGAGCTCCGCCAGCGGATGGCCACGGCCGCGCTGACGGCGGCCACGGCGGTCGACTACGTCAACGCGGGGACGGTCGAGTTCCTGCTCGACGAGACCGGCGAGTTCTACTTCATCGAGATGAACACGCGCATCCAGGTGGAGCACCCCGTGACCGAGATGGTCACCGGGATCGATCTGATCAAGGAGCAGATCCGCATCGCGGCCGGCGAGCCGATCTCGTTCACCCAGGACGAGGTTCGCGCGCGCGGTCACGCGATCGAGTGCCGGGTCAATGCCGAGGACCCGGAGAAGTTCACCCCCTCGCCGGGCAAGATCACCACCTTTCATATTCCGGGAGGGCCCGGGATCCGCGTCGATACCGCGGGATACGCCGAAGCGGTGGTCCCGCCGTTCTATGACTCGATGATCGCCACGGTCATTGCCCACGGCAACACGCGCGGAGAGGCCATCCTCCGGATGCGCCGGGCGCTGGAGTCTTTCGTCGTCGAGGGGATCCGAAGCAACGTCGCCATGCACCAGAAGATCGTCACCGACGAGGATTTCGTCCGCGGTCGGATTTCCACCCGGTTCATGGAGAGGTTCCGGCCCGGAAACCGAGACAGGGCCGTCTCCTGAGCCCGATCCCCGCTTTCCCCGAGGTCAGGGGCCCCGTAAGCAACTGATCCATGGTCCCTTAGACCTGAGTGCCTCTTTGCTGTGTCACCCATTGGCACTGCTTGACAATTATTTTCACGGGACCTAAATTCCACCCGGTCGCCAGGCGATGTATGTGTTTCTCTAAGTCTATATATGTGAGTTAGTTGAAGCCAGCTATGCAACAGCGACAGATCCCCGCGGGAGGGGCGATCGCGAGCCGGGAAGGGGTATGGCGGTAAAGCTCGGAGAGATGCTGACGAAGGCCGGCCTGATCACTCAGGACCAGCTCACAGAGGCGCTCGAGGCGCAGAAGAAAAACGGCGGCAAGCTCGGGTACAACCTCATCAAGCTCGGTTTCGTCGAGGAAGACGACATCACCCGACTGCTGTCCGAACAGTACGGGGTCCCGTCCATCAACCTGCGGCACTTCACGGTGGACGACGCGGTCATCAAGCTGATCCCGTCCGAGGTCGCCCAGAAGTACCTGGTCCTGCCGGTGAACCGCACGGGGGCAACGCTCACGATCGCGCTCGCGGACCCGACCAACGTCTTCGCGATGGACGACATCAAGTTCATGACCGGCTACAACGTCGAGCCGGTGGTCGCGAGCGAGGTCGCGATCCGGGAGGCGATCGAGGAGTACTACGGCTCGTCTCATGCCCTCGAGCTCAAGAAGGTCATGGACGAGATGGCCGAGACCGACGCCGAAGCGTTGGAGGTTCTCGAGGAAGAGGAGGAAATCGACGTTCACCAGCTCGAGGCCGCCACCGAGGAGGCCCCGGTCGTCAAGCTCGTGAACATCATCCTCACCGACTCGATCAAGAAGACTGCCTCGGATATCCACCTCGAGCCCTACGAAAAAGACATCCGCGTCCGCTTCCGTGTGGACGGCGTTCTCTACGAGATCATGCATCCCCCGATGAAGCTCAAGGACGCCATCACGAGCCGCCTCAAGATCATGGCGAAGCTCGACATCTCCGAAAAGCGTCTGCCGCAGGACGGCCGTATCAAGGTCAAGATGAAGCTCGGCGGCAAGTTTAAGGAGATGGACTACCGCGTGTCGTGTTTGCCCACCCTGTTCGGCGAGAAAATCGTTCTTCGTCTGCTCGACAAGGAGAACCTCGTTCTCGACATGACCAAGCTCGGCTTCGAAACCGAGTCGCTGGCCAAGTTCGAGCGTCAGATCCTCAAGCCTTACGGCATGGTTCTCGTGACCGGGCCCACCGGCTCGGGAAAGACCAACACGCTGTACTCCTCGATCCACCGGGTCAACACCCCCGAGACGAATATCATGACCGCCGAGGATCCGGTGGAGTTCAACCTCCACGGGATCAACCAGGTGCAGATGAAGGAGCAGATCGGGCTCAACTTCGCCACGGCGCTGCGCTCGTTCCTGCGGCAGGACCCCAACATCATCCTGGTCGGTGAGATTCGAGACTTCGAGACCGCCGAGATCGCCGTCAAGGCGGCCCTCACGGGTCACCTCGTGCTCTCCACCCTGCATACCAACGACGCGCCCTCGACGATCAACCGGCTCATGAACATGGGGATCGAGCCCTTCCTGGTCTCGACCTCGGTCAACCTCATCTGCGCGCAGAGACTCGTCCGTAAGATCTGCAGGGAGTGCAAAGAAGAGATCCAGATGCCCTCGCAGGCGCTGGTCGACGTCGGGTTCGAGGCCGACGAGGCACCTCAGCTTCGTCTGTTCAAGGGCCGTGGCTGCGCAAGCTGCAACAACACGGGATACCGCGGTCGGGTCGGTCTCTTCGAGGTCATGGAGATGAGCGAGGAGATCCGCGAGCTGATCCTCTCCGGCGCCTCCGCGATGGAGCTCCGCCGCAAGGCCATCGAAGAGGGGATGATCTCGCTGCGCGGTTCGGGGCTCCAGAAGATCCGCGAGGGTCTGACGTCGGTCGAAGAAGTCGTCCGCGAGACGGTGATCTGATACTCCGCGGACAGCCGGGGAAGTAAGGAGAGACGATGGCCGTAACGATGCACCAGTTGTTGAAGACCCTGGTGGATCAGGGCGGGACGGATCTGCACATCACGACCAACTCGCCCCCCCAGGTACGTATCGACGGCAAGGTGGTGCCCCTGCAGCTTCCGCCGATGACTGCGCCCGAGACCAAGCAGATCATCTACAGCGTCCTCACCGACA
>JBFJTV010000286.1:0-4452 GCA_041625075.1 Candidatus Polarisedimenticolaceae bacterium
AATCCGTTTCTGTACGTCTTCCCGGCAACCCCCCTGCCGCGGATCCACGACACCCGCTCCGACGTCGAGGTGGCCGCCGGTCTCTCGAAGGCGCTCGGCAAGCTCACCAGGGACAAGCGTCACGACGCGTACTGGAAGTTCATCGACGACGGCGGGGTGCGTCCCTACATCCAGCGCATTCTCGATCACTCGAACTCGACCCGCGGCTACAAGATAGAGCAGCTCGAAGAGCGTGCCGCCGAGGGCGTTCCCGCGATCCTCCAGACGCGCACCTACCCCAAGATCGGTGCCTGGGAGCAGGGCAACGAAGACTGGCCGTGGTACACCAAGACCGGTCGTCTGGAGTTCTACCGCGAGGAGCCGGAGTTTCTCGACAGCGGCGAGAACCTCGTGGTGCACCGCGAGCCGATCGACTCGACCTTCCACGAGCCCAACGTCATCGTGGCGCCGCGCAACCACCCGCTCATGCGTCCCAAAAGGCCGGTGGACTACGGCGTCGATCCCCGCGATGTCGGTGGCGACGCGCGTCAGGCACGGCACGTCGTGATGGGCGTTGATGAGCTGATGAAAACCCGGCATCCTCTCATGGAGGACGGTTACCGCTTCATCTTCCACACCCCCAAGTACAGACACGGCGCGCATACCACCGCGGTCGATACCGACATCGTCGCGATCTGGTTCGGCCCGTTCGGCGATATCTACCGCGAGGACAAACGCAAGCCGTTCATCAACGAGATGTACGTCGATATCAACCCGCTCGACGCGAAGGCCATCGGCGTCGAGGACGGGGACTACGTCTGGATCGACGCCGATCCCCACGACCGGCCGTTCAAGGGCTGGGAGAAGAACGAGGATTGGTATCGCGTCGCCCGGCTCGTCGCCCGGGCGCGGTACTACCCCGGCACGCCGCGAGGGGTGACGCGCATGTGGCACAACATGTACGGGTCCACACGCGGGTCGGTCCGGGGCGCGGCCGAGAACGCCAACGGGATGGCGAAGTCACCGACGACGGCCTACCAGTCGCTCTTCCGCAGCGGAAGCCACCAGAGCTGCACCCGCGGCTGGCTCAAGCCCACCTGGATGACCGACACCCTCACCACCAAGGGCCTGATGGGCCAGAAGATCACCCAGGGGTTCGTCCCCGACGTGCACTGCCCCACGGGAGCACCGCGCGAGTCGATGGTCCGCATCAGTCTCGCCGAGCCGGGCGGCGTCAACGGCGAGCGGCTGTGGCGTCCCGCGCGAATGGGGCTGCGCCCGACCTACGAGTCGGAGCTGCTCAAACAGTTCATCGCGGGCAAGTTCGTCCAGCGCGTCTGACGAAGGAGAGCCGGATCATGCCAAAACGCTACAACTGGCAGCTGGGACGGGAGATGGAGTACCCCTACGACTCTCCACCTCCCGAGAGGCAGGTCGCCTACATCTTCGACACGAACAAGTGCATCGAGTGCCAGACCTGCACCGTCGCGTGCAAGACGTGCTGGACCAGCGGAAAGGGCCAGGAGACGATCTTCTGGAACAACGTCGAGACCAAACCGTACGGCGGCTACCCGCTCGAGTGGGACACGCGTCTGCTGCAGATCATGGGCCCGGCACAATGGAGCGGCGGCCGGCTGACCAGCAAGACCGTCTTCGAAAACGAGGAAGAGCACGCGCCACCGGACGGGCATCAACCGTCGGTCGAGGATTACTCCGCACCCAACCTGGGCGAGGACGACATCACCGGGACCGTCGATCTAGGAGCGTTCTTTGGTGGGGTGCACCCCGCGTGGATGTTCTACCTCGCCAGGATCTGCAACCACTGCGATCACCCGGCGTGTCTTGCGGCGTGCCCGCGGCAGGCGATCTACAAGCGCCGCGAGGACGGCATCGTCCTCGTCGACCAGGAGCGTTGCCGCGGTTATCAGGAGTGCGTGCGCGCCTGTCCGTATAAGAAGGTGTTCTTCAACCTGATCTCGCGGGCCAGCGAGAAGTGCATCGGGTGCTTTCCTCGCGTGGAGCAGGGCGAGGTCGCGCTATGTGTCGAATCGTGCATCGGGAAAATCCGGATGCACGGTTTCCTGACGACACAAGAGGAGCCGCGAGAGGACAACCCGCTCGACTACGTCGTCAAGATCCGCAAGCTGGCGCTGCCGATCTACGCCCAGCACGGGACGGGCCCCAACGTCTTCTACATCCCGCCGGTGCACGTTCCCGACGGCTTCCTCGAGCAGCTGTTCGGACCCGGGGTGGAGCGCGCCAAGAGCATGTACCGCAATCTCAAGGACGATCGCAAGCTTCTCGGTGCGCTGCTGCTCTTTGGCGCGAGCGACAGGATCATCACGCGTTTCGAAGTCAAGGAAGACTACGTGCTTGGCTGGGACGTGGACGGAAAAGAGGTCGCGCGGGTTCCGTTCACCGAGCCGGTCTTTATCCGCGACCATTTTGACGAGAAACACGATGTCTACCGTCACAACACCACCTGACGCTCCGCGGCAGGTCGACTCGCGCGTCTTCGTGCTTCAGATCGGAGTGACGATCGCGGTCGTCGCGGTCGCGGTGCTCCTGTCGGGCCGGTTCTTCGAGGCCTCGCTCGACGCCCGGCGTCTCGAGCGCGCCGCGATCCGCGCGACCGAAGCCGCCGAGCGCGGGGCGGTGTTCGTCCCGTGGACCGGCGAGGACCTGCCGGTGATGAACCCGTCGAGTGATCTGTGGGCGCAGGCGCCGGCCATGGAGCTTCCTCTCCAGGCGCAGCGGGTCGCGATGCCCATGCTCGACGACGTCACGGTCGGATCGGTGAGGATCCAGGGGCTGACCGACGGGGAGGCCATCGCGTGGAGGCTGAGCTGGCCCGATCCGTCGCAGGACATGAACGTCGATGCCGGCAGGTTCTGCGACGCCGTCGCGTTGCAGTTCCCGATGAACTGGCAGGCACACTTCACCATGGGGAAGGAAGGTGAGCAGGTTCACATCCTGCACTGGAAGGGTCTGTGGCAAAAGGACGTCGATGAGCACTTCCAGGACGTGCAGGATCTCCACCCCAACTACTGGACCGACCTGTACTGGTTCGCGGAGGGATCGGCACCGTTCCGTGTCCCCGAGGCGTTCTCCGACCCTCGCTCGCACGAGTGGTTTGCGGCGTACGCCGCCGGAAACCCACTGGCCGACTTCGAGCGAAGCGTTCCCGTGGAAGAGCTCTCCGCGGAGGGCTACGGAACGCTGACGTCGCAGCCCCACGCGGTCACCATTGGCCGCGGCGAGTGGCACGAGGGACGCTGGTCGGTCGTCTTCGCGCGGCCGTTGCGGACGACCGATCCCAACGACGCGCCCATCTGGGCGGGTGGCCGCGGTCACGTCGCCGTAGCGGTGTGGGACGGCTCGGCCGGCAACGTCGGCGGTCGCAAGCACTGGACGAACTGGGTCGAGTTCGAGGTGAGCCCATGACGACGACGATCGCGGACCCCAAACGGCTCGTGGTCCTCGCGGACCTTCTGTTTCTGCTGGCTCGTGCGCTCGAGCCACCGAGCTCGGGCGAGGGTGGTCTCGAGAGTGTTTCCGATCCAGAGGCCCGTGACCTCACGACGCGATCCGGCATGAACCGGGAATCCGCGGACGAGCTGATCTCGATGTTGTCGGCCGCGCGAGGCTGCGCTCGGCAACCGTGGTCGATGGAGCACGCGCGGCTGTTCGAGGGAACCCAGGCGTGCCCTCCCAACGAGACCGCCTACGTTCGCAGGGACAAGGGAGTGATCCTCGCCGACATCGCTGCGTTCTACCGCGCGTTCGGGTTCGACGTCGCCCGAGGCAGCTCCGAGAAGGCCGATCACATCGTGGCCGAGCTGCAGTTCGTCGCCCTGCTCCACGTCAAGCTCGCTCGCGCGTCGGAGACGGGGAAAAATGAGCATATCGAGACGACCCGTCGCGCCCTCGAGGCGTTCGTCACGGATCACCTCGGATGCTGGATCGACGGATTCCGCGAGCGTCTGGCCGGGACCACGGCGCTCGACCTCTACGGTCGAATCTCACGCACCCTCGGTGTCGTTTGGGACGTCGTGCTCGTCGCGAACGCGATCCCACGACCCGGCGACGCGACGGGTGTCATCCCGACGGTCGATGATGGAACGCCGTACGAGTGCGGGCTGTGCGACGACTCGATGTAGAATCAGTCCCTGAGCGGAAATCCTGGGGCTGACCATGAGTCCACGACCGGGTCCACGTTTGAAGTGGTTTTCCTTTCTTCCGTGGATTGTTCTCCTGACGATTACACCTCTTTCGGCAACTCCGCCGACTTGCGACGAGACCCTCCCGAATCTCGGCGAGCCTTGCACCGCGGGTCTCGGCGTGTGCGAGGCGACCGGCGTCGTGGTGTGTACGGACCTGGGGATTGGGACGATTCGGGTGAAGGACATCCGGCCGGGTCCGGAGGCCTCCGACCCGGAGTATCTGACGAACATCAATGGCACCGTGTTCTTC
>JBFJTV010000287.1:0-4442 GCA_041625075.1 Candidatus Polarisedimenticolaceae bacterium
GCGCGCACGTCACCCATCTCAAGGATCTTCCCACCGTCGAGAACGAGGTCGATCAGTGTATCGAGTGCGGCTTTTGCGAAAGCGAGTGCCCGAGCCGCGATCTGACGTTGACTCCGCGACAGCGCATCGTCGTTCGCCGGGCGATGGCGCGGATCCGGGATCAGGACCCGAACTCGCCGGTGTTGCGCGAGCTCGAGAACGACTACATCTACGACGGTGTCGAAACATGCGCGGCCGACGGGATGTGCGCGACCGCCTGTCCCGTCGGTATCGACACCGGCGCCCTGATCAAGAATCTCCGCGCGGGCGGCCGCTCGGAGATCGCGCACGAGATCGCCAGGGTCGCCGCGGAACGGTTCGGGATCGTCGAGAGCGCGGCGCGCGCCGCCCTGCGAACGGCGCACCTGACTCGTGCCGTCCTCGGTGACGGAGCCGTCGAGGCTCTCTCGCGCCTCGTTCGTGCGCTACTCGGAGACGCCGTGCCACTCTGGGGCGATGACGTCCCGCGCCCGTCGAGCGGTTCGCTTCCCGTGACGCATGGTGACGGCGCCCGCGCCGTCTACTTCCCGTCGTGCGTGGCCCGGGTGCTCGGCACTCCCGCGGACCGTTCGCTTCCCGACGCCGTCGTGAGCGTCTCCAGTCGCGCGGGTGTCCCCGTCGTGGTTCCCGACGATGTCCGCAGGCGATGCTGCGGCATGGCGTTCTCGTCGAAGGGATTCCATCGCGCTTACGTCGAGGCGGTCAACGGCGCCATCGATTCGATGTGGTTGTGGTCCGACGGCGGGCGGCTGCCGGTCGTCGTCGATACCAGCCCGTGCACCTACACGCTCAAGCGGGCGGGCCCCGATCTGACCGAGACGAATCGCCAGCGTCTCGTCGATCTGCGGATCCTCGATGGTATCGAGTTCGCGCACGATCACGTGCTGCCCCGGATCAAACCGCCGAAACAGCCCGGAACGGTGGCGCTCCATCCGGTTTGCTCGGTCGTCAAGATGAACCTCGCCGAGAAGCTCCTTGCGGTCGTCGAGAGCGTGTCCGACGCGGACGTCCCGATCGCGGCGGGGTGTTGTGGCTTTGCCGGCGACCGCGGCTTCGTCTTCCCGGAGCTGACCGCCGCCGCGACCAGAGACGAGGCCGCCGAGGTCGCCGCCCACGAGTACACGGGTCACTACAGCAGCAGCACCACCTGCGAGATTGGCCTGACCCGCGCCACCGGCAAACCCTACCGCTCCTTCTGGCACCTCCTCGACACCTCCACCCGATAGGGGGGACATGCCTTTGTCGCCCGCAAAGGCATGTCCCCAAACCGGGGTTGCGTGCCAGGCCTCCAACAACCATCACCTTTCTGATGGCGGCATGGCACTAAACGCCCAACAAAGGCATGTCCCCCTATAGTAAATTGGAGGTGATGAATCCCGTCGTGACTGGCCGCACCTGCGCCGAGATGCCCGCGCTCGGTCTGGGTACGTGGAGGATGGGGGAAGATCCGCGCCGCCGCGCCGACGAGGTGACGGCTCTCGCGCTCGGGATCGACCTCGGTCTAACGTTGATCGACACGGCGGAGATGTACGGGGACGGTGGTGCCGAGGAAGTGGTGGCCGAGGCGATCCGCGGCCGCCGCGACGGGCTCTTCATCGTCTCGAAGGTGTTGCCGTCGAACGCCTCGCGCGAAGGGACTCTCCGTGCGGCGGAGGCGAGCCTCAAACGGCTCGGCGCCGACCACATCGACCTCTATCTGCTCCACTGGCCGGGCAGCCATCCGCTCGAGGAGACCTACGAGGCGTTCGTCGAGCTCCGCGATGCAGGCAAGATCCGGCACTACGGCGTGAGCAACTTCGACGTCCGCGAGATGGAAGCGTCCGAGCGGCTTCCGACCGGCGGGGGAGTCGCCGTCAACCAGGTGCTCTACAACCTCGAACGTCGCGGCATCGAGGGGCGCCTGCTCCCGTGGTGCCAGGATCGCGACGTCGTCGTGATGGCGTACTCGCCGCTCGACCAGGGAATGCTGAAGCCGGGCGCGGATCTTGAAGAGGTCGCGAGGCGCCACGGCGCCACTCCGGCCCAGATCGCGGTGGCATGGACCCTGCGCCACGACGGCGTTGTCAGTATTCCCAAGGCGACCGACCCCGAGCACGTGCACGAGAACGCCGCCGCCCTCGACGTCGTGTTGACCCCCGACGATCTGTCCCAGCTCGATCGGTCCTACCCCGTCCCGGGACGCGACGCCCCGCTGGAGACCGCGTGAGCACCGCTCGACGCCAGAGCCCGTCGAACGACGTCATGAACCGCGTCGTCCGGCAGCTCAAACGCCGCTACGACTTCACGCAGTTCCTCGAAAAGAACGGCGAAAGCCCCTTTCGCATTCTTATCGGTTGTGTCCTGTCGCTGCGGACCAAGGACGAGGTCAGCTTTCCGGCGACGGAGAGACTGTTCGCCAGGGCCGCGATCCCGCGCGAGATGCTGCGGCTCCGAACCGCGACGATCGCGCGGCTGATCTACCCGGTCGGGTTTTACAACCGCAAGGCCGAACAGATCCGTCAGATCTGCCGCGAGCTGATCGACCGTTACGACGCCAAGGTTCCCGATTCGATCGACGAGCTGCTGACGCTCCCGGGCGTTGGCCGAAAGACCGCCAACCTGGTCGTCACGCTCGGTTTCGGAAAGCCGGGGATCTGCGTCGACACCCACGTCCATCGGATCAGCAACCGCCTAGGATGGGTCGTCACGCCGAACCCCGACGCGACCGAACAGGTCCTTCGGCGGACGCTTCCACGACGACACTGGATCGCCTTTAACGAGATTCTCGTTCGCCACGGTCAAACCGTCTGCAAGCCTCTCTCTCCCATTTGCTCCGACTGCATCGTCAGCACCGATTGCAGGCGGGTGGGCGTCGACCGGTCGAGATGACCCGGAGCATGTGATGAAGCGAACCGTGCCCCTGCTTGCCATCGTTCTGTTCACCGTGGCCTGCGGACCGAGCGAACACGAGATCACGTTGCAGTCTTTGGACGAGATGGTCGCGGCCGAACGCGCCTTCGCGCGCGCGTCCGTGGAGACCACTCCTCACGACGCGTTCATGCAGTACCTCGGCGAGGACTCCATTCTCTTTCTTCCGACACCGGTTCCCGGTCGTGAATCGATGGCAGCGCGGCCGATCAACGGACAGCTCGGCTGGGAGCCGACGTTCGCAGACATCGCCGTGGCCGGGGACCTCGGATACACGACCGGGCCTTGGAGGCTGGCGCCGCCCCAGCCGGCGCTCGGCGCGAGCGAGCTCCACGGGCACTACATCACGATGTGGAAACGGCAGGCGGACGAGAGCTGGAAGGTCCTGCTCGACATCGGGATCGACTATCCCCAGAACCTCCCTGCTGCCACGGGAAAGCTAGCGAGCCCGCGACTCGATTCCGCCACCAGCCACAGCGGCGAACCTGACGAGGAACGGGACGCCTTGATGGAGCTCGATCGATCGATGGCGAGCTACGAGAGCTTCGCCGCCGCGCTCGAGGCGATCGCTGCCGAGGATATCCGGTTCTACCGTGTCGGTTTCCCACCCTTTATCGGTCGCGACGAGACGCTCGATGCGCTGTCGGAAAGCGACGTCCAGCTCGTGTGGAATCCGATGGAGTCGGGCGTGGCGAGCTCGCTCGACCTCGGTTACACGTACGGCACCGGGCGGTTTGTCGACGATTCGTCTCCGGCCGCGCAGGTCAGCTACTTGAGGATCTGGCGTCGGGACGACCAGGGTGGTTGGGAGATCGTGCTCGACGCGGTGATCCCGGCGCCGGCGGGTTAGCCGCGCGTGCTCAGCTCCTCCCGAGCGGAATCCGGAACATGACCCCGTAGGTCTCGGTCCGCCCGTCGATCATCGGCGCGAAGGTCAGCTTCGGCGCGCGCCCCGCGCGCTCATCACGGCGGCGGACGACCGCTTTCCCGATGACGTGTCCGAGCGCCGCGCCCGCGAGCACGTCCGACGCCCAATGGATGTCCTTCTCGATCCGGGCGAGACCGGTGAGGCTCGCGACGGGATAGGCGATCCACGCGGCGACCTTCCCGTGACGCTCGGCGAGCACCGTCGCGACGGTGAAGACCCGCCACGTGTGACCTGACGGGAAGGAGGTGCCCTCGCCGGAGAAAAAGTCGGTCGCGTCGCCGCCGCCGGGTCCCACCCGGGTGAACAACCCCTTCGAGGCCATCCCGAACATCTCGCTGAACACCAGAGCCTCGATCATCGCCCTACCGGTCTCCGTCGTCCGCTCGGCATGGAGCAGCTTTCCGAAACCCCAAGTGACAAACGCGGACACATAGACCGTCTCGGGGTCGCCGAGGACGTCGAACCGATCGGCCCACTCGCGCGTCGTCTCGTTCTGATGTTCGAGAACCCACTCGCGGATGTCGTCGTCGACGCCGATCAGGATCAGAGTCGCGCCGGTGAACGCCCC
>JBFJTV010000288.1:0-4441 GCA_041625075.1 Candidatus Polarisedimenticolaceae bacterium
CATGGTCGGTGTCGCCTACGGCAGCGATATCGACAAGGTGGAGAAGGTCCTGCTCGAGGTCGCGCAGCAGAACGACGAGGTTTGCTCGGAGCCCGCTCCGCGAGTGCGGTTCCGCGCCTTTGGAGACTCGTCGCTCGACTTCGAGCTTCTGACCTGGATCGTCGAGCCGGTCCATCGCGGGCGGTTGCTCCACGAGCTCAACCGCGCGGTCTACAAGCGGTTCGCCGAGAACGGGATCGTGATTCCGTTCCCGCAGCGCGACGTCTACATCAAGGAGATGCCGCGTCCGGATCGGTAAACAGCGACGCCGGGAGATCGTCGTGGACGGCGATCTCCCAGTCGAGCCCGCGGCCGTGGTCGGTGGCGAGCATGATCCCGCCAAAGCGCTCCCACTTCGCCCATGGCAGAGTGAACCCGGGCTCGTTCGCGGAGGCCTTCTCGAAGAACGCCCATTGCTCGACGAGACCGGTGTCCTTCGCAACGAAGACCTCGTAACGGTTCTCGGGCGTGTACCCCACATCGGCGAAGGTCAGGTCGAGCACGTCGGCGGTGCGGCCGTCCTCGAGCGTCCTCTCCCCCGAGTACTTCAACGTGACGCCGGGGTCGAGCAGCTTGTAGGGCATGATCATCCAGTACGAGTCGTTGACCCAGATCTTACGGCCGGTCACGAGCAGCTCGGCGAGCTCGTCGGGATCCGTAACCTCCTCGCCACCCTTCCAGACCCGACCCTGCCCGCTGTTGACGTTCATCAACCACAGGTAGGGGACTTCCTTTATCTCGCCGGAGATGCGGATATCCCCGGTCCAACGGTCCCAGTGGTGTTGCCGCCGCCCGAAGAACTTCCAGCTCAGAAAGCGAGTCCGGTCCCACGTCTCCCAACCGCCCATGGCGTCCATCACCGACTGCGCGATCTCGATGGCGCGTTCGTCGGAGCCGTCGGAGACGCGGACGCGGTCGTCGTGGTCTCCGGCCACGAGAGGGGAGACCAGGGCCAACGCGATCAAGAGACTCGTGACCCGCGACCTCACGAAGCACCTTCCGCAAACTGGATGATCGCGAGCGCCGCGCCGCCGGGGTCACAGAAGACCGCGAACTTCCCGACCTCCGGAACGTCGGTGGGCGGAACGATCACCTTGCCGTCGAGCTCCGTCACCTTCGCCGCGCTGGCCTCGCAATCGGCGACCGCGACGTAGGGGAGCCAGTTGGGTGGGATATCGCCGTGCTTGGGTGTCAGCGCCATCATGCCGGCGATCGGCCTCCCACCGATGGAGAACTCGGTATACGGCGTGGCGCTGTCGTCGGTCTTCATCTTCCAGTCGAACAGCTTGCTGTAGAACTCGCCCGCGGTGGCCGTATCGTGGGTGGCGAGCTCGCTCCAGCAGAACGCCCCCGGCATCTTCCCCTGCTTCCCCGAACCCCGGTGCTCGCCCGGCTGGAACAGGGCGATCATCGCGCCGGTGGGGTCCTGGAGAAAGGCGATGCGCCCCACGCCGGGAACGTCCATCGCCGGGGCTCCAACCTGGCCGCCGAGCGATTGGGCCTTACTCACGGTCTGGTCGACGTCCGCGACGGCCACATAGGTCGCCCAGCAGGGCGGGACCTGGGCCATCGGGCCGCTGAGCTCGTAGAGACCGGCGACGTCGTCCCCTCCCAGTCTGAACATGGTGTAGTGACCTCCCATGTCGCCGGGCATCGGCCTGTCCTCGGCGGTCCAGCCGAAGAGTTGCGTGTAAAAGCTCTTGGATGCCGCTGCATTGCTGCTGCCGCACTCGAACCAGCTGAACGTTCCGGGGACGTGCTGTGGGTCGGCCATGTCCGTTCCTCCACTTCCGACAGAGGTTCCGCGATCGAGTTGAGAAGGTTCGGTGAATTCTACCCCGCCACGGAGCCGACGACGAGCCACAAACCCCAAGCGCCGAAAACAACCCCGAAGAGACGGCCCCAGAAAAGCCCACCAGGCGCGATCTTCTCGACGCATAGCATCACGGTCAGCGCGGCCATCCACAGCAGGTTCATCAGACCGAGCGCGAAGGCGATCGCCATGAGGGCCCAGCAACATGCGACGCAGAACGCGCCGTGCCGGAGCCCTATGTTGAAGGCGCCGGACGGCCCGGCGCGCCACTTCGCGAGCAGAAAGCTCATCGGGTTCCGGCAATGCCGGAGACACGCCGCCTTGAAGGGCGTGATCTGGTACAGCCCCGTGGCGATGAGCACGATCCCCCCCGCCACCGCACCGACGCGGAGTTCGTGCCCGAGAAGCATCCTTCCCTGGAGCCACAGCTGCAGACCCGCTCCGGCGACGCTGTAGGCGAGCCACATCGTGAAATAGCCCACGGCGAAACCGCCGACCGCGAGTCGCGAGTCCAAGCGGGAGCCCTTGCTGCGACCGATCGTCCCCACCAGCATCAACCACGGCAGCACCGGCGGCAGCATCATCGCCACCATCATGACGAACCACATCAGCGTGGCGTTGAGCCACGCACCGAGAGCCACCGCGCGCGCGTGCGGCGCCGTCATGATGCCGTGATCCGCGTCGTGAAGCGAGCCGCCCAGCAGCAGGGTGCCCCAGGCCAGTGCCGCCGTTGCGGCGATCGCGATCAGCAAGACGGTGCGCTCGCGGCTCGCGAGAGTCTCGACGGCCAGCCCACCTCCGGGCGGCGCGGTCGTCACGGCTCGACCGACCAGTCGAAGTGGGAGTGCAGGGCGTGCGTCCCGTCGATCTCGATCGAGATGACACCGTCGTCGTATCGTGTTCCACCGGCGGCGATGACCTGCGAGGTGGCGTGGATCTGGTTGAAGATGTTTTCCAAGGTGACCGGCTCGGAACGGTCGCGGCCCCGGATGTCCTCGATCGTGGATTCGAGCAGGCCGTCCACCGCGAGATGCTTGGTCTTGCCGTCGTCGCGGATAAGGATCGGGAGATGCCGTGTCGTCTCGCGTCTTCCCACGAAGCGTCCGAGGACCTCCCACGGTCCACCGGCGGCACCCGTCAAGATCGTCTCGATCGCCTGCCGTTGCGTCTCGGAGGCGCCCTCGTCGATGATGATCGTCTCGATCCATTCGCCCTCGATCATGTGCTGCGGGGAGTCGTAGGCGATCACCGCGCTCGTCCCGGCGAGGGACTCGCCGTCGAACTCGCCCTCGTCGAAACGGATCGCCCAGTACCCGACGCAGCGCTCGTGCGTGCACGCCTGCTTGAAGTGCACGTGCCCCGGACAGATCGATGTGCAGCTGCAGTTCTCGAAGAGCAGCCCCTTGGCCCACCACCGCACCGCCGCACCCACTATTTCTCCTCCGCGATGAACACCGCCGCTCCCGGGTCGATCGTGACCGTCCCGCTCGCACCCGAGCGCATGGTCACGACTTCGACGTAATCGCCCTTCGAGAGCCCGATGAGCACCTCCGCGTTCACCGAGGCCTTCTGCGGGCCGCTCCCCGTGCCGAAGGGACCGCTGCGGCCCTCACCTCTCAGGAAGGTCGCGCCGTTGAGACGGAAGAGCACACGGACGTTGGCGCCCGCCACCGAGGTGGTCAGCGGCAGCGAGACGTACAGCCGAACACGCGGGCACTCCCGTCGGCAGGAAAGCTGGGTGCCACCCGCATCGGCGTCGTGGCGGAACGGTTCGTCGAGAAGGTCCTGGCTGTCCCACGGGATCACGACGAGCGGGTCGTTGACGTTGAGGTCGGTCGAGGTGGAAAGCTGCGCGATCGCGCCGGGGGTGGCGACGTACTCGACGTCCTCTTTCGCGGCCGTCGCGGTTCCCGCTGCTGCGCCCGTCGTTCCTTCCTCGACCACTTTCTCTTCCTCCACCGAGATGGCGTACTTGGCCGAGAGGTAGTCGGTGATCGCGACGCGGTCGGCGCTCGAGAGATACCGATCAAAAAAGACCATCTCGGCGATGGCCAGTCCGTTGCCGCTTCTCTGGGAGAAGGTCGTCTGCTTGACAAGAAAGAAGACGTTGACCCCGATCGGGTCCGGAAGCTCGGCCCCGGAGGAGATGTCCTTGCCGTTGAGCCACGATCGGAACGTGGCGCCCTTTCTGCCGAGCACGGAAATACGGAACTCATTGGCCTCGGGTGAGGACGTGTTGTAACCGGTCACGGTGTTGTTTCCGTGATAGAGGTCGCGGCGCTCCTCGGCGTGCTGCAGCGTGACCCCGTGGGATTCGGCGGCCCCGTGGAACAGCCCCTTGCTCGGAGCGCCGTCGGCTCGGTAGACGAGAAAGATCGTGTGGTCGTTCAGCACGAAGGGACTCGTCACCGACATCGTTCCCTCGCGGACGTAGACGATCGGTCCACCGTTGATCCAGTTGTCGTAATAATCCGGTGCGACCCCGCCCACATACGTCAGGTCGTGTTTGTTCCCGGAGCGATCGGCCCAGCTCTCGACCTTGGCGGCGTTGGCAAGACCGAGAGAATCGGCGACCCACCACGCCTCGAG
>JBFJTV010000289.1:0-4411 GCA_041625075.1 Candidatus Polarisedimenticolaceae bacterium
CGACGACCACGAACATCGTGGCCAATGAGATGTCGAAATCGTCCTGTCCGTCGCGCTTTGGCATCAGGCCTGCTCCCATTTCAATGACTCGTGAAGTCTCGGATCCTTGACCGGTATCAGCGGGCTTCGTGTGAGCCGGTACAGCACAGCGGCCGCAAAGACCCCTCCAACACCAACAAAGCACGTGACGTCGGCAATCCCGAGAGGCAATTCCCCCGGACTCGACTCGGGCATGATCAGCCAGTAGACGTCCCACCAGTGCATGATCAGCACCCACACCGCCGCGGCGGTCAACGTCAGGGGCCGGACCTTGGGGTGCCGTGACATCAACGCGAGAAACGGGACGAAGAAGTGCCCGACGATCAGCAGCACCGAGATCCACGTCCAATCGCCCGTCTGACGTCTTAAGTACCAGGCGGTCTCCTCGGGAATGTTGCCGTACCAGATCAGGATGTACTGCGACACGGCGATGTAGGCCCAGAACACGACGAACGCAAAAATCATCTTGCCGAGGTCGTGGTAGTGCTCGACGTCAATCACCCCCCGGAGAAAACCCGCTGCCTGCAGGACGTAGACCAGCAACGCCATGAACGCGAAGAACGAGACCACGGCACCCGCCCAGTAGTACACGCCGAAGATCGTGCTGTACCAGTGGGGGTACAGCGACATGATCAGATCGAACACCGCAAAGGTCAGGGTCATCGCATAGACGATGAGACCCGGCGCGGACACCCTTTCCATCTCGAGCGTGAGGTCGGCTTCGCCCGAGACATCCTGCCGCAGCGAGCGGCTGTTGAAGTACACCGTCAACACGATCCACACCGCGAAGTAACCCACGAGGCGCCAGATGAAGAACGACCGGTCGAGGTACGCCGACTTGTGTTGCAACAAAGGATCTGCCGCGACGGCGGATTGGTGGCTCCACTCGTACAGGTCGTCGATGCCCCAGATCACCGGCACCAGAAGCGCGGCCAACGGCACGAGCGATCCTGCGATCGCTTCCGCCAGGCGCCGGAGCGCGACGCTCCACCCGGCGCGCGTGAGGTGGGTGACCATAACGAAGAACAGACCTCCCATGGCGAGGCTCAAGAAGAACATGTAGGCGACGAGGTACGACCGCAGGATGTCGCCGGCCGAGGTCTCGGTCGTGCGGGCGAGAACCACACTCAACCCGAGACCGATCCCGCCGACGGCGACGGCCAGCCACACGAGACGCCCGCTCCCGAGCTTCATCTCGACGCCGTCGGCCAATCTCTCGGGCTTGTGCGTCATGACCTCATCTCAAACTCGACAGGAACTCGGGCGGGACATCCTCGATGTCCGCATTCTGGCTGCGCTGCAGCGCGCGAACGTAGGCGACGATCGCCCAGCGATCCGCCTCGGGGATCTGCGAGCCGTAAGCCGGCATGTTGCGGATGCCGCGACCGACGGTGTTGAACAGATGGCCGACGGGGCGCTCGCGAACAAGCTCGGTGTGGAACGAAGAGGGTGGAACCCAGGTTGGCTGGAGAAGCTCCTCGGCCCGGCGCGAAACGATGCCGTCGCCGTAACCGGCCAGCCCGTGGCACGGCGCACAGTAGATCTCGTACCGCTCTCGACCGCGAGAGAGAACCGCAGCCTCGATGGCCATCGGAAACGTCGCGGCCCACTCGCCGCCGCTGATCCCCCGATAGAAGTGGTCGTCTTCGTCGAGCTCACCCCACGCAACCCTGCCCGCCACGGGTGGGCGCGCCGCGCGCCGATCGGCAAACAGCGGGTTGACCCGTTGGGCGCCGAATCGCGGCTGCGAGTCCATGTCCGGGAAGACGTGGATCCGTGTCTCCGGTGCGCGCACGGCCCGAGCTCGCGCGATGCAGGCGAACGGAACCAGCGCCAGCGACGCCAGAACCACGAGGCCCAGAATGACCCACCGCGGCATCCGACTACTCCTCGATCCGCGCGGCGGCGGTGCCACCGAGCGAGCCCAGAAAGGCGGCGGTCCTCGTGAGATCGAACCGCGGGTCGGCGGACTCGATACATAGTGCGAACCGATCGGTCGTGACGCGCCGGAAGCGGCGGTCCTTGATGACCGGATGGCCGAACCTCGGAAGACGGGTGAGCAAGAGCAGCCCACCGACCGCCGACACCGCCGCGATCAAGATCGTGAGCTCGAATGTGACCGGGATGTTGGCCGGAATGCTCCATAGGGGCTTGCCGCTGATGACCAGCGGGTAGTCCTTCGCATTGGTCCACCACTGCAACCACAGACCGCCGAACGCACCGGCGGCGCCACCGGCGAGGACGAGCCAGGACAGGGGCGTGTCTCGAAGACCCATCGCGCGGTCCATCCCGTGGATGGGGAACGGCGAGTACGCGTCCCATTTCTTGAAGCCCGCTTCGCGCGTTCTTCGCGCGGCCGCCATCAACTTGTCGGCCGAGTCGAACTCGACCATCAGGCCGTAGGGGGCGTCTTCCGGTCGTTCCGTGCTCTTCTCTGGCTCGGTCGCGGGCTCGGCGAGCTCGGCGGCGGGCTCGTCGTGCTCCTCGTGGTGGACGTGGGCCTGCGGCATGATGCCCTTGACCTCGGACATCGCGACCATCGGGAGGAACCGCAGGAACAGCAGGAACAGCGTGAAGAACAGACCGAAGCTCCCGAGGAGCATCCCCCAGTCGACCCACGTCGGTGTGTAGTAGCCCCAACTCGAGGGCAGGAAGTCGCGGCTCAGCGACGTGACGACGATCACGAAACGCTCGAACCACATCCCGACGTTGACAAAGACAACGATGATGAACATCACCCACGGCTCGGTGCGGATCTTCTTCGACCAGAACAGCTGGGGCGTGATGACGTTACAGGTCACCATGATCCAGTAGGCCCAAGAATACGGACCGAGCGCGCGGTTGATGAACGTGAAGTGCTCGAACGGATTCCCGCTGTACCACGCGATGAAGAACTCGACGAAGTAGGCGTAACCGACCATCGACCCGGTGGCCAGGATGATCTTGTTCATATTCTCGAGGTGCCGCAGTGTGATGATGTTCTTGAGCCCGAACCACTGTCGGGCCGGAACCGCGAGCATCACGACCATCGCAAAACCACTGAAGATGGCGCCGGCAACGAAGTACGGGGGTAGGATCGTCGCGTGCCATCCCGGCAACTGCGAGACGGCAAAGTCGAAGCTGACTACGGAGTGCACGCTCAACACGAGCGGCGTCGCCAGCGCGGCGAGCAGCAGGTACGCCCTCTCGTAGTGCTGCCACTGCCGATTGGCCCCGGTCCAGCCCAGGCTCATGACCGAGTAACAGATCTGTCGGATCTTCGATGTCGCGCGGTCGCGCAGCGTCGCGAGATCCGGCACCATCCCCAGATACCAGAACATCAGAGAAACGGTGAAGTACGTGCTGACCGCGAAGACGTCCCACAACAGCGGGCTTCGGAAGTTCGGCCACATTTCCATCTGGTTGGGGACCGGGAACATCCAGTACGCGAACCAGATCCGTCCGACGTGGATCCCCGGAAAGACCCCGGCGCAGATCACCGCGAAGATGGTCATTCCCTCGGCAAAGCGGTTGATGCTTGTTCGCCAGCGCTGCCGAAAGAGGAACAGGATCGCCGAGATCAGCGTGCCCGCGTGACCGATGCCCACCCAGAAGACGAAGTTGATGATCGCGAATCCCCAGCCGACGGGGATATCGACACCCCAGACACCGATACCCGTGCCGATCAGGTAGCCGATGAGCACGAGGAACATGAGCGCAAACGCCGAGGAGATGGCGAAACCGACGTACCACGCCCGCGGCGGCTTCGGACGTTCCACGATCGCGCAGACCTCGTCGGTCAGCGACGAGAAGTCGTGTCCCCCGAGGATCAGCGGCGAGCGACGCTTGGGGTCCTCGACGCTGTTGTCGGTGGTTGGCCTGCTGTCGGCCGTGATCACGCTCATGACTCGTGTGTCTCGTCGTCGGGCGCTCCGATCCCGCGCGGTCGGTTGCGCACCCGCGCCATGTATCGCAGGCGCGGTCGCGTGTAGAGCCCGTCCAGAATGGTGTAGGTTCTCGGATTCTCCCGGAGTTTCGCGACGCTGCTGTCCGGAACGTTCTGGTCGCCAAAGACGATGGCCTGTGTGGGGCACGCCTGCGCGCAGGCAGGAACGACCTCGCCGTCACGGATCGGGCGTTTCTCGTTCTTGGCCCGAATCTTCACCTCGCTGATCCGCTGGATGCAGAAGGTGCACTTCTCCATGACGCCGCGTCCCCGGACGGTCACCTCGGGGTTGTTCTTCATCCTCTCGACGTCAGTAACGTGCTTATGGTTGTTGAACCAGTTGAAGCGGCGGACCTTGTACGGGCAGTTATTGGAGCAGTAGCGCGTCCCGATGCAGCGGTTGTAGACCATCGCGTTGAGGCCTTCCTCGTCGTGGACCGTCGCCGC
>JBFJTV010000290.1:0-4404 GCA_041625075.1 Candidatus Polarisedimenticolaceae bacterium
CCGATCCAGTCCAGCTCCTCGATGCTGTGGTGCAGCTTGTGGAACTCCCACAGCCACGGAACGTTGTGCAACATGCGATGGATGTTCCACTCGAGGAAATCCTTGAGCACGAGAAAGACGATGAACTGCACCCACAGCGGGGTGCCGGCGAGAAGCGCGAGCGACTCGGGCACCGGCAGTCCGAGATCGTAGAGGGAGGTGTTCAGAGCCTGGATCAGTTTTCCCGTGACGAGAGCGAGACCCAGACCGAGAAAATGTCCGTTGAAGACGAGCCAGAAGAGATCCTGAAGGAACCCTCGGCGAAACGCCCTTTGCTCTCGACGCCAAGGGGATAGACGCTCGAGCACGAAACAGCCGAGCGAGACGACGACTAGCCAGAAGTAGTACTGCAGGTAGACCGGCACCGCGGGTTCCCCTCTTCGCGGTACCGATCATAATACGCCGCAAAAAAAAGGGCCGGTGCGGCACCGGTCCTTCCACAACCCACGAGGTACCTCGGCCGCAAAGGGGGAGCGGCCCGGGAGACCTCGTCCTCCTAGCAATCGTTGCTATACGCCGACGTGGAGCCCGGCACCCGACCTCATCGACCGCAGTGGGGACACTTTGGACGAGCAGAGACCGGGTGTCCCCGCCGCCGCGAGCCCGGTGGCAGTAAAACATCCACGACAGTCGCGCCGGAGTGGAGATACCGGAGAATGGACAAAGCTTGACATTGTCTTGCTCGCGCGTGTCGGCAACTGCCGGCCGTGGGGAGGTTGAGCCATGACGAGAAAACGACACCTGCGAGGGATCTTGCCCGCGCTCCTCCTTTTCATGAGCGTGTCGACGGCGAGTGGGTTCGATGACCCCGTTTCCCATCCGGTGGGGGGCTCTTCGGTGGGCGTGACCATCGGCGACATCGATGCGGACGGCCTGGCCGACGTCGTCGCGGGCACCGGCGACGTCTCGCTGCTGTTCAACGACGGCTCGGGCCTTGGACCCGAGCAGCGGATCGACGACGGGTCCGGCGGAGCGCGCTACGTGGCGATCGAGGACATCGACGGTGACGGGGATCGCGATCTGGTCGTGCTCGTGCGCGACGGGAACAGCGCCCTTGCAGTCTTGCGCAATCAAGGCGATGGCACCTTCGCCACCCCGGAGCCTCATGGTGCGCCGAGCGTCTCTTTCGCGTTGCGGCTCGCCGACATCGACCGGGACGGTGATCCGGATGCCCTGATCGTGGAAGGAATCCTCGGGGCATCGATCAGGCTGTTACGCAACGACGGAAGCGGCTCGTTCGAGTTCGCGGGTTCTTACCCGTTGGCGCCTTCTCAGATCGTCTACGTTGCCGACATGGATGTGGCGGACCTGAACGGCGACGGCTACCCCGACGCCGCTGGCTGCTCGGACAACTCCTTTACCGTGGACGTGCTGCTCAACGACGGAGAAGGAGGGCTCTTGCCGGCTACACCCGTGGATCTGGGACAGCAAGCCCCGACGGCCGTCCTGACTCGCGACGTCAACCGCGACGGTCGGCCCGACCTGCTGGTGGTGAGCTGCGGCGTGGGCGATGATGAGCTTCGCGTGGGGCTGAACGACGGAGCGGGAGGATTCGTGCTCTCCGACGTCGTGCCGCTGACCGGGGCATGTCATTCGATCACGAATCCGACCGGACTGGCCTCGGGCTATTTCGACGACGATACGGTGATCGATCTGGCTTACGCCAGCCGGAGTACGGATACCGTACGTCTGCTTCGCGGTGTGGGAGACGGCACCTTCACAGTCTCCGAGATCCTGCCGACGGACCCGGACCCGATTGTCGTTGCCGTGGGCGACGTGAATGGCGATGGGAGCCACGACGTGATCAGTGGGGGTTTCGCCTCGCCGGGCACGATCGTGGTGACGACCAACGAAATCTGCGCGCCGTTGCTGGACCAGACCGTGATGGCCGATGCGAGCGGAATGGACTTCTTCTGGTCGACGTCGTTGCCGTTCTTGGCAGTGCGTGGGGAGTTCGTTGCGGCAGGAGACGTGGGTGAGTTCAATGTCGACCGTCAGTTCTTCGGAGACGCGAACGTCCTGCACGATGCGGATTCGCCCGCCGCCGGCTCCGGATTCTGGTACCTGGTTCGTCCCGACTGTGCTGGAGCGAGCTGGACCTCCGTCGGTGCGTCGGAGCTGCCCGGGCGAGATCTGGTGTTGCCCTGAGGCCCGACGACACGGGCGGTCGGGGGAGATTGGAGCCCGCCCGAAAAAAGTCAGATTTTCCGAGGCCTAGACCGGGCGTCCGAGTGCGCGGTAGATGGCGAGCGTCTTGGGCGTGAGCTCGGCGGAAAACGAGACGAGCCCCTCATCGGTGTCGAGATCCTCGGCCTTGACCAAGTCGAACCCGTAGCTCTCCCCTGGATCCGCCTTGAAATTCCGCGCCAGCGCTTCGTCGACGCTCACCTCGTACAAGTAGTGGAGCTGGCCGCCGGGGCCACCGACCTCGACCAGACGCGGCTCCGGCTTCAGTCGCTCGACTTCCCTGGCCAGCCCGCCGGTCTTCTCCTCTTCGCCAACCTCGCGAATCAAGGCCTCCAGGGGTTGTTCGCCTCGTTTCAGGTGCCCACCGAGATGCTCCAGGCGATGGTCCTTGATCTTCCCTGGTGCCCGCTTGCGCGACAACACGTAGTAAGCTCCGGCGCGGACCATGACCTTCGCAATGCTCTTCATCTTTGTCAGGCCTTTTACGCGAGATCGGTGACGAGGTCTTTGACACTCACCGCCCAAAACTAACACGAACGACCCATCATCCGTGAATCCGGGCCGCGCAAGTCCGACTACGATCTTGTAATCCCCAAAGACTAAACGATTCTGCCTTTCGGGCGGTCCAATACCGAAGAGCAGGAGGTTGCGTCCGCAAAACGGGGGTTCATCTTGAACTGAAAGGAGTCAAGAGCGGCCTCGACCTCCGCTAGACAACCGAGGAACCGCCGCGGCGATGTAGAATCTCCGGAGACCGTGGAGGTCTCCATGCTCAAGAAGATCTGGATTTTGCTCGTCGCGGCCATGCTGGTCGCGTGTGCGGCAGACGACGCCGGGAAACCGCAGAACACGGCCCAGAAAGCCGATTACGTTCTGACGTCCGACCAGACTCACGACAAGTTCAGCAGCGCCATCCCGCCGGCGCTGACGGTCCCGTCGGGTGCCGTTATCGAGGCTCACACGCACGAGGCCACCGGCGGTCAACTGGCGATCGATTCGTCCGTCGAGGACTTGAGCGCGCTGAACTTCGACAAGATCCACACGCTGACCGGCCCGGTTTTTGTGGAAGGGGCCGAGCCGGGCGACGTCCTTGCCATCACGCTCCTGGAGCTCGAACCGGCGGAGTGGGGCTGGACCGGTGTCTGGCCCGATTTCGGGTTTCTTGCCGGTGAGGAAACGACCCTCGACCTCAAGACCTACACACTCGACAAGGAGAACAACATCGTCGAGTTCGCGGATGGTGTCCGTATTCCCTTGCGCCCTTTTGCCGGCGTGATGGGCGTGGCGCCGGACACCGAAGAGATGCTGTCAACCATCCCACCGCGGGCCAACGGTGGCAACATGGACGATCCTCACATGACCGCCGGCACAACGGTCTACTTTCCCGTGTTCGTCGAGGGCGCGCTGTTTTCGATCGGTGACACGCATGCCGTGCAGGGGATGGGCGAGGTCGGAGGCAGCGCCGTGGAAGCGCCCATGCGGATCCTCTACCGGGTGGAGGTCTTGAAAAACCGTCGTCCGATTCCCGAGCCGCAGTACGAGACCGACGACTATTATGCGACCACGGGTTTTGCTCCGACGCTGGACGAGGCCGCCAAGAAGGCGACCCGTTACATGCTCGACTACATCGAAGCCGAACACGGCATGAAACGGAGCGACGCCTACATGCTGTGCTCGCTGGCCTGCGACCTCAAGATCGCCGAGGTCGTGGATGTCCCGAACATGCTCGTTGCCATGCACCTGCGCAAGGACATATTCCGCGACACACCGGCCGACTAACGACTCGCCTCGATGGGTCCGCCTCCAGATTCGCCGTCCTCGCCTCCGCCGACCTGCCTACCTCGGCAGACCCACCCGTCAGAACCGCACGCTGTAGGCGACCCCGGGAAACTCGAGCGAGACGTACAGGAACGTGAAGACGTGTCTGCGGTAGCGGTAGTCGACGGTCGGGTGCAGGTTCACGCCGTCCCAGATGATCGTCGTCGAGAACCCCTTCCCGAAGCCGGCCCAGAGTCCTCCGATGATGCGGAGCTTGTCGTCGGACGTGCCATACGAGAGACCCGCGTACGGGGCGAGCGGCACGCCGGTCAGGGGCTTCAAGTTCTTGCTCAACGTGCCGAAGTACGCCTGTCCAGCCGGTGTCCCTATTCGATCGGAGCTCGTCCCGAACATCAGAGC
>JBFJTV010000291.1:0-4401 GCA_041625075.1 Candidatus Polarisedimenticolaceae bacterium
ATTCCTTTTCGACGTACCGGTGACCACGGGTCGTTTGCTCGACCACCACCAGTCGGCGTCGCCCGAGCGACTCGAACAGAGCGCCATCCAAACGGGTACGGTCCCTGGTGCGGAGGTGTCGGAGAGTCCGCAAGAAGTAGGCGCCGTCGTCGATGACGAGAAGGGGGCTGCGACGCTTTCTTTCCAGGATCCTGCGGATCATGTCCTCGGCACGGTCTTCCTGTCGGATGGAATAAGGTTCGATCGGGTCGTCGAAGCTGCTTGCCATGTGGTCCTTTCGGCACCCCAAGCGCACGAGGGACCGCCGCACTGTCGAGCAGGTGGAGTAGGGGATGTCGAGAAACCAGGCGCGGTCGAGGCTCAGGCCGAGCTTCTGCATCGTCCGCAACCTCGGGACGAAGGGACCGAGATGGTGCTGGATGAAAAGCACGTCCATTCCGGCGAACGGTCGGGATCGGCCGAGCGCACCCTCGCAGTAAGCGGCAAGGGCGGGAAGTCTTTTCGGGATCCGATTCGGAATGCGCGCACGCCTGTACCGCGCTTGAGCTCGAGCGATGTCTCTTTCCATCTGCATCTCTGAAGTGATCCTGAGAATGCCGCGATTGTAGCCGGATTGTCCGCCCACCCCCTGATGAGAGGCAATCTAATCTTCGCGATCGTAGCTTCCCGACCGGCCGCGCTTGATCTCTGCGCGCCGCCGTTTGTCCGTGAGCCTCCGCTCCTTCGACTCGCGGGTCGGTCGTGTCCTTCGGCGGACCTGCCGGGGGCGTAGCGCGTCGGCGACGACCTTCGCGAACCGCTCGATCAGCTCGGCGCGGTTGGCCGCCTGGCTACGGTGCCGCCGGCAACGCATGACGAGGACGCCGTCCTTGGTAATCCGCGTGGCAAGCCGCGAGCGAAGCCGTCGGCGCTGGGTCGCGTCGAGGCTCGGCGACTCCGCGACGTCGAAGCGCAGGGTGACCGCCGTGCTGACCTTGTTGACGTGCTGTCCGCCGGGTCCTCCCGCGCGCGAAGCCGAGAAACTCAACTCGCGTTCCGGGATCGACAACCCGCCGTCGATCTCGATCACCGTCGCCCTCCCTTGTCTGGAATAATTGTAATTAACAAAGGCTTGACTTGGGGAAGCCCCGGGAGAATTGTTTTAATCGAGTCAGCGCATTTTATCTCGCGACAGCGAATTGCCCGGAGGTCGAGCGTGCCCGTCGACGCCAGCTTTGACCCTTTGAGCGACCTCTTTCTGGCGCAGTTCGACAGGCCCGCCGAGCTGGGTCCGGTCAATCTCCGCACCCTATCCCCCTTCCAGCGCGCGTTGCTCGTGATCGACGGCACCGTCACGAAGTTCCTCGAAGCCTACATGATGGAGCCCATCGAAGTCGTGCGGCTCGCCCAGGTCGACCGCGAGCTTACCGACGATCATCCGTGGCTCGAGGTGCCCGCGGGGTCGGTCGTGGCGGTGCGACACGTCATGATTCGCGGTGGCCACAGCGGCAACTTCTACGTTTACGCGGTCTCGTCGGTGGTCCTCGACCGGCTGCCCGAGACTATTCGCGAACGTGTCGTGGGCGAAACCGAGGGTCTCGGGCGTATCCTCAACGCGAACCGGCAAGAGAGTCGGCGCGAAGTTTTGTGGTACGGACGCGAGCACGTGGACGAGCTGCCGGAAGAGGTCCGACGTGTCAGCGACGGCGAGTTCATCAGCCGAACCTACAGAATCATCGTCAAACAACAACCGATCATGATGATCAACGAGAAGTTCCCGTCGGTCATCGAACAACTGCCCTCGCATCACTGAGGGCGGGCGGAGCGGCCGATACCGCGAGGTACCCATGGAGTTCAGTTATCTCGATCCCTTCATCGAATCGCTGGGCCGCGAGGCGCTCCGGCCCATCCAACTCAAGAAGCTGCAGTTGATGTTGGGACCCGTGCTCGACGGCAACGCCTTCTACCGGCGTAAGCTCGGCGAGGCCGGGATCGCGGGAGCGGAGGACCTGCGCACGCTCGACGACCTTGCGCGCGTACCTCTGACCACCAAGCAGGAGCTGTCGACCGACCAGGCGCACAACCCGCCCTACGGCACCAACCTGACCTTTCCGCGCGACCTCTACACCCGGATCCACCAGACCTCGGGCACGACCGGCTCGCCGCTGCGCTGTCTCGACACCGAGGAAAGCTGGGACTGGTGGGCGCGGTGCTGGTTAGCGGTCTATCGCGCCGCCGGTGTCACGCCTCGCGATCGCATCTTCTTCGCGTTCTCCTTCGGGCCGTTTATCGGGTTCTGGAGCGCGTACGAGGGCTCGCAGCGGCTCGGTGCGTTGTCGATCCCCGGTGGGGGGATGTCCTCGTACCAGCGGGCGCGGGCGATTCTCGATCACGACATCACCGTGCTGGTGTGCACGCCGACCTATGCCATGCACCTCGCCGAGGTGGCTCAGCAGGAAGGGATCGACATCGGCGGCTCGAACGTCAACATCACGATCCAGGCGGGTGAGCCGGGCGCCAGTCTTCCCGCGACGAAGAGCCGGATCGAAAACGCGTGGAATGCACGGTGCTACGACCACGCCGGGGCCACCGAGGTGGGCGCGTGGGGCTACGAGTGCCAGTGCCAGTCGGGGGTCCACGTCAACGAGGGCGAGTTCATCCTGGAGGTGATCGATCCGCAGACCAGCGAGCCCGCCGAGGAAGGCGAGCTGGTGATCACGAATCTCGGTCGTGTCGGGATGCCGGTGATCCGCTACCGCACGGGGGATCGCGGCAAGCTCCTGACCGACGCGTGCGACTGCGGGCGCACGTTCCAGCGGCTCGAGGGTGGCGTCAGCGGGAGGATCGACGACGTCCTGGTGATCCGTGGCGTCAACGTCTTCCCGAGCGCCGTCGAGAACACCGTGCGGGTCTTCCCCGAGGTGGGCGAGTTCGCGGTCGATGTCTATCGTCGGAAGACCCTCGACGAGATCGAGGTCCGGATCGAGGTCGACGGCGATGCCGAGAGCGTCGGCGCCGCCGTGGCGAAAGACCTTCGTAACGCGCTCGGGCTACGCGTGCACGTCAAACCGGTCGCGTTCGGGACGCTTCCGAGATTCGATCTCAAGGCGAAGCGGTTTACCGATCATCGGAAGGCGAACGAGGTGGTGAAATGATCATCACGATGAAGGACGACGCCGCCACCCGCGACATCGAGTACGTGGTTCGCCGTGCCGAAAGTCTCGGACTCCGCGTCCACGTTTCCAGCCAGGGCGATCAGACCCTGATCGGGTTGCTCGGAGATACCGCCTCCATCGACAACAGCGCGCTGTTGGGTCTTCCTGGTGTCGCGCGGATCCAGCCGTTGAGCCGGCCGTTTCGTCTGGCCAGCCGCGACTTCAAGAAAGAGGACACCGTCGTCAAGTTCCGTGACGTCGAGATCGGCGGCCCGACGGTGGTCGCGATGGCCGGGCCGTGCTCGGTGGAGACCCGCGATCAGATCATGGGCACCGCCGAGGCGGTAGCGGAGTGCGGAGCGAAGATGCTCCGCGGCGGAGCGTTCAAGCCGCGGTCGTCGCCCTACAGCTGGCAGGGTCTCGGCGAGGACGGGCTCAAGCTGATGGCGGACGTCCGCGACAAGACCGGGCTCGCCATCGTGACCGAGGTCATGGAGCCGGACCAGGTTCCACTCGTGTGCAAATACGCCGACGTGCTCCAGATCGGGACGCGCAACATGCAGAACTTCGCTCTGTTGCACGCCGCCGGCGAGTCCGGTGTTCCCGTGTTGCTCAAACGCGGGATGATGTCGACGATCGAGGAGTTCCTGCTGAGCGCCGAGTACATCCTGTCGCACGGCAACGCGAACGTCCTGCTGTGCGAGCGCGGCATTCGAACCTTCGAGAAATACACGCGGAACACGCTCGACATCAATGCGGTGCCGTTGCTCAAGGAGCTGTCGCATCTACCGGTAGTCGTCGACCCGTCCCACGCCACGGGCCGTGCGAGCCTCGTACGCGGCGTCAGCAAGGCCGCCGTGGCGGCGGGTGCGGACGCGCTGATCGTTGAGGTCCACGTCAACCCGCAGCAGGCTTGGTCGGATGCCTACCAGACGATCTCGACGCGCGAGTTCGAGCAGCTGATGACCGAGTGCCGTTCGATCGCCGAGGCCGTCGGCCGGTCGATCTAGAGGCGACCGCCACAGAACTTGCAGAACTTCGCGTCCGTGATCAACAGGCCGACTTCGAAAAGCTTGCCGAGTGGTGTGTCGGCCTCGAAGATGACCTCGCGATGCCACTCTCGCCCGCCGTCGGGTTTGCAAGGGTCATTCTCGGCTCCCGCGCATGAAGTCCTCGGGCTCCACGCCGAGGGCGTCGACCATTCGGGTGTAGTAGTTGAAGAACCCTACAATCTGTGTCGCGGTCAGGATCTCGCTGTCGGTCCACC
>JBFJTV010000292.1:0-4399 GCA_041625075.1 Candidatus Polarisedimenticolaceae bacterium
AGCCTCGGGCTTTACATCCAGAGTCTCATCCCGCGGACGTTCACGGCCTACGAGTCGATCAACGACTTCACGATTCAAGTCGCCAACATGCTGGGCATCAGCGAGACGCAAGCGTTCTCGAAAATCAACCCGACGGCGGCCCAGAGCCTGTCGTGGCACCAGCGGCGCCGTTCCGGAAACATCAACATCAACAACACCAACTTCGCACCGTTCCTGGGTGTCTCGTGGGACCCGTTCAAGACCGGCAAGACCAAGATCGCGGCGACGGCCGGGCGGAAGTACGACAAGATCTTCCTGGCGATACCCTTGATCGAGCTGGAGCCGGTCACGACGAACCTCAACTTCGAGGCGACGCCGGGCTCGAGCGGCAGCGGCTGGCGTGTGGACAGTCTATGCGCCGGGACCGGCGCCTGTCTCCAGCCGGCGGTCAACACGACCACCGTCTCGCGCGATCTGCGGACCCCGTATACCGACGAGTTCACCTTCACCGTCGAGCGCGAGATCGCCCCGGAGACGTCGATCACATTCGCCTACATCCACCGTGAGGCCCGCGATCAGCTTCAGACCCGGGAGACCAACCGGGTCGCGGGAGACTGGGGAACCTGTGGACTCGACTCCGTGAACTCGGCGGTTGTCCGTCCCTCTCCCGGCGCGGGCCAGGAGGTCAACGACCCGTTTACCGGTGACATCTACGTCGACACGGATCCCGGTCTCGGCGACGGCCGTATCGACGACTGTGTTGGCGAGTTCGTCTTCCCGAACCAGGGTGACGATGGCGGCGGCGGCGAGGGCGGCGGCGGCGGTGGCGGAGGCCCCGGCGGCGCGCAGCCCCCGTCGAGCGCGAACACGATCCAGCGCCCGGACGGGTTCCCCGACACTTACCTGCAGAACCCCGGCTGGGGCCAGCTTCTCCTGCTCGGGAACTTCAACCAGCACGACTACGACGGCTACACCCTCGTGGTCAATCGCCGGCAGTACCGCAACTGGCAGATGAACGCGGCCTACACCTACTCCGAGGTCTGGGGCGACGGCGAGGATTTTGACCAGATACTCGGCAATGACCCCACCCTGATCGACCAGGAAGAGGGTTACCTTGCCCACGACCAACGTCACGTCGTCAAGGTCAACGCCACGACCATCGTTCCTTGGGGTGGCGGGTTCCGGTTCGGCAGCGCGGTGACCTGGCAGTCGGGTCTACCGTACTCGCTGCTGACGCGCCGGCTGCGGCTCGACTCGATCCCGCCGGTCTATGCGGGGCTCGCGAGTCCGGAGGCGCGCAACCGCCTGCGGTATGACGGCGGTCGCCGCAACACCGAGAGAAACGAGTCGTGGTGGAACATCGATGTCCACCTCGCGAAGGAATGGAACCTTCGCGGCGGTGTCAACCTCCAGGCGACGTTCGATATTTTCAATCTGCTGAACGAAGACCATCTGCAGATCTTCAGCAACATCAACGGCAACATCGGAGGCGTGCGCGAGTTCGGACGCCACTTCGAGATCGGATTCCGCGTGGCATTCTGAGCCTGACGGATATTCGCCGGTACTGTCGAAAGGCCGCCCGTCGGGCGGCCTTTTCGTCTCGAGGGGCGGCGTGGTCGGTGGTCTTATCAGGCGAGCGCTCGGGGTCCTGATTCTGACCCTGGTGCCGGGTCTCGCGCACGGCGCGACCTGTGGTGATGACCAGCCTCGCAAGACGTGGCGAGAGGGCCCCGTACGCTACGTCCTGACGCCGGACGAGTTCGAGATGTACGGGGAGATCGAAACCGAGGCCGAGCGGGAACGGTTTATCGCCGATTTCTGGAAGCGGCTCGATCCGGACCCGGAGACCGACGGCAACGCCTTTCGCGAGCGATTTGGGGAGCTGTGCAGGATGGCCAACGGTCTGTTCGCGGCACGCCTCGGTCCCGGGTGGCAAACCGATCGCGGTCGCGTGCTGGTACTCCTCGGTGTGCCCGACGTCGTCGAGCGCGACGCCGGCGGGCAGCACCTGGGGGACCGCGAGATCTGGACGTACGAGCGCGAGCTGCCGGCGACCGAGCGCACCCGGATCGTCTTCCACCGCTCGGCAGACGGTGGTTTTCGGCTCTACACCGGAGAGCAGGTCTCGCCCGTTCCCGACGTGCCGGATCCGACGAGCCGGGGGCTCGAGCGACACGATCTGCATCGTCGATTGCAGTACGACTTCGGGATCCTGTCACCGGCGCACCGGGAGATCCTCGTGGACACGCTGATCCCCGATCCGACGCTTCGCGACATGTACCCGCCGGAGTGGCCCGGTCACGACACGGAGTCTCGGGCCCGCGACGTCCGGGCCGCCCCCGACCCCGAGGCGAGCGACCTCATCCCTTTCGATCCGGGCGCGTACTTCTTCCTGGCGGCCGACGGCACCGTGGTTGCCCTCCTCGTGGTCGAGATCGACCGTCGACACGGCGAGCCGTCCACGCAAACCTACTCCGCCGTCGCGTGGGTCGTCGACACGGCGTCGCGCACCGCTCCCCTGACGAGTCCGACCAAAATGCTGGCGACACTCCGCGCCGATGACCGCCGGTCGCGCGAAGGCCGTCTGATGATGGGCGGGCACGTCTACCTGCCAGCGGGCGACTACGACGTCGCGTACGCCGTCCACAACGCCGACGAGGGAAGCCTGCAGGTCCGCTCCGTGCGAATCGCCGTTCCCGATTTCCAGCGCCAGACGATCTCGGCGAGCTCAATTGTCCCGGCCGAGAGCTTCGGACCGGTGGCCGAACCGGCCGACTCGCCGTTTGTCGTGGGCTCCGAGCACGTCGTGCCGCGCCCGGGAGGTGTCTTTCACCGTGGTGAGCCCCTTCGGATCTACCTCCAGGTGTACGGCGCGGCGATCGACACGGCCAGGGGTGAGCCTCAGCTCGACGTGAGGTTTCGCTTCGAGAGGGCGGCGGGCAGCCGTTACAAGCGCTACGGCAAACCGCTCAGTCTCAAGGGGGCCACGGGCGGGTCCCTGGGTCTCGCTCTCCCGATCGGTGAATGGCCCACCGGCAACTACCGTGTCGTCGTGGAGATTCGCGACCGCACCAGCGGCACGCGGACCACGTCGCGCGGGTTCTTCACGGTGGCCGACTGATCGTCCCGCCGCTCCCTCGGATTCGAACTAAGCTACCATGCGATTCACGGACGACCGCAGTGGGGATTCACGTTTGGGGAATGGAATTCGATCCGGGCTGTTGATCGCGGTCGTGGCCCTCGCATGGTCGGCGGCATGGCCCCAGTCGGGTGGGTTGCGCGTGGTCGTTCTCGACGCCGCGGACAACGCCCCGATCCCGGGCGCCACGGTGACGCTGACCAATGACGTCCAGTTGGTCTCCGAGACCTCGATCGTCAGCGATCGCCAGGGTGAGGCCGTCTTTCCCATCCTGCGACCGGGTGGGGGGTACTCGATCGAGATCTCCATGCCGGGATATGCCACGCAGCGCCACGCCGAGCTTCGAGTCAAGTTCAGCGTCACCAGCACCGTCATGGTGGCCCTGACCGAGGACATCACCGAGGTGGTCGAGGTTCAGGGACGCACCGAGATGGTCGATCTCGAGGATGTTCGCGGGACGACGAAGTTCTCCGACGAGTTCATCCAGGACCTGCCGGTACAAGGCCGCTTCTACACGAACGTCCTGGTTCTCGCCCCCGGCGTGCAGGACGCGGACGGCGACGGCAACCCCAACGTCCACGGAGCTCGCGAGAGGGATTTCCAGTCGATCGTCGGCGGGGTCAGCAACGTCGACCCGTTGACGGGTCTGAGGCTGAGCGAGCTCAACATCGATTCGATCGAGGAGATCGAGGTCGTGACCATGGGTGCAGGCGTCGAGTACGGCCGCGCGCAGGGCGGCTTTGCCAACATCATCGAGAAGCAGGGCACGAACCAATTCGAGGGCCTGTTCAACTTTATCTATCGCTCGAGCGCGCTTGACGGCAACGGCGCGACGGGCCTCGAGGAGGCCGACATACCAAACTTCGAATGGGTCCAGCCTGCGATCCAGCTCTCCGGCCCCATCAAGCGTGACGTCGCCTGGTTCCGCGTCTCCTCGGAGCTGATCGACCGCGAGGACCCCATCGACACCCTGGGCGGGGTGGCGACCATCGACACGAGGCAGATCAACAACTCGGCCATGATCACGTGGCAGGTCTCACGCCGGAACAGGCTGTCGTTCAGCTACCTCAACGCCCCGATCCGGATCGAGAACCGGGAAGTCGATTCGACGACCTCGGAGGAGTCGGCCAGTACCTTCGAGTTCAAGGGGCCGACGTGGCGTCTGAATTGGACCGCGCCGTTCTCACCGAACCTCCTGGTCGAGAGTCTCGTGGCGTACCAGGACGCGGGGCAGAGCATCGTCCCGTCGGACCCGGACGCGCTCAACGACTGCGTCACCGG
>JBFJTV010000293.1:0-4392 GCA_041625075.1 Candidatus Polarisedimenticolaceae bacterium
GCTCGAGCATCTCGGGTGGACAGAGGCCGCGAGCTCGATCCACACCGCACTGTCCAAGACCATCTCCGAAAAGATCGTGACGTATGACCTCGCGCGGTTGCTCGAGGGAGCGACCGAGGTCAAGTGCTCGGAGTTCGCAGAGGCGGTCGTCAAGAACCTCTAGCGCCAGCCGTTTGAGTGAGGAGAACAGTCATGCGGAAGAAGATCACGGTCATCGGCTCGGGACACGTCGGCGAGCACGTCGCGATGGGGCTCGTGATGAAGGAGCTCGGCGACGTCGTGCTGGTGGACATCATCGAGGGTGTCCCGCAGGGGAAGGGGCTTGATCTGTTCGAGTCGAGCCCGGTGCTCGGTTTCGACTCGAAGGTCCGGGGCAGCAACGGCTACGACGAGACGATGGGCTCGGACGTCGTCGTCATGACCGCCGGTCTCGCGCGCAAACCCGGCATGAGCCGTGACGATCTGCAGGCCAAGAACGCGCAGATCGTGAAGTCGTGTATCGAGCAGGTCAAGATGACCTCGCCCGACGCGATCCTGGTCATGGTCTCGAACCCGCTCGACGTCATGGCCTACGTCGGCAAGAAGGTCACCGGTTGGCCGCGCGAGCGGGTCTTCGGGATGGCCGGCATTCTCGACACCGCGCGGATGCGGTCGTTTATCGCGATGGAGCTGAACGTCTCGGTCGAGAGTGTCCAGGCCCTCGTGCTCGGCGGCCATGGGGACTCGATGGTGCCGCTTCCCAGGCTCACGACCGTCGGTGGCGTTCCGTTGACCGAGCTGCTGGCACAGGACCGGATCGACGCGATCGTCGAGCGGACGCGCAAGGGCGGCGGCCAGATCGTCTCGCTGCTCAAGACCGGGTCCGCGTACTACGCGCCCGCGGCTTCGGCGGTGGAGATCGTCGAGTCGATCCTTCACGACAAAAAGAAGATCCTGCCGTGCGCGGCGTGGCTCGAGGGCGAGTACGGTCTCGAGGGTGTGTATGCCGGTGTCCCGATCGTGGTCGGCGCCAAGGGGATGGAGCGGATCATCGAGATCAAGCTGAGCGACGACGAGCTCGGGGCGTTGCAGGAGTCCGCGGGCCACGTCAAGGCCCAGCAGGAAAAGCTCGACGTCTAAGGGCTTCGGAATCGGGCGCGGTCGTGGGGTTCGTCGAAATCGATCTCGGGGCCGCGTGGCACGATCCCGGACGGGTTGAGCGCTTGGTGCGTCATGAAGTAGTGGCGCTTGATGTGGTCCATGTTGACCGTCTCCGCCACTCCGGGAATCTGATACAGATCGCGGGTCAAGCCCCAGAGATTGGGGTAGTCGACGAGACGTCGTTTGTTGCACTTGAAGTGCGAGTAGTACACCGCGTCGAATCGCACGAGGGTCGTGAACGCGCGCCAGTCGGCCTCGGTCTGACGACTGCCTGCCAGATAGCGCTGCCTCGATAGCAGCTCCTCCAGCTCGTCCAGTGCGTCGAACAGCTCACCGAAGGCGCTATCGTAGGCCTCCTGCGTCGTCGCGAATCCCGCCCGGTAGACCCCGTTGTTGATGTAGCGGTAGACCTTGGCGTTGATTTGGTCGATGGTCTCCCGGAGGTCCTCCGGGTAGAAATCCACCGAAGCGTCACCCCAGGCATCGAACTCGGAGTTGAGCATACGGACGATTTCGGATGACTCGTTGTTGACGATGACGTTGGTCGCCCGGTCCCAAAGAACGGGGACGGTGACGCGACCGGCGTACCGTGGGTCCGTCGCGCGGTAGGCCTCCGCCAGGAACGAAAAGCCGTTGACCGGATCCGATGTGCACCCCGGGACGTCGCGGAACGCCCAGCCGCGGTGATCGCGGACAGGATCGACAACGCTGAGCGAAACGACCTCTTCCAGTCGTTTGAGCTCTCGAAAGATGATGGTGCGATGGGCCCAGGGGCAGGCGAGCGAGACGTAGAGGTGGTAGCGCCCCGGCTCGGCCTTGAAGCCGGACGACCCGTCTGCCGTGACAAAGCGCCGGAACGCGCTTTCCTGCCGGTTGAACTCGCCCTTGATACTGGTCTCTTTGGGGAACTGCGCCGTCGAATGATCCGCCATCGTCAAGAACCTCCAGACAATCACCTTAGCAGCCGACGCTAACCTGCTTGCCGGGAGGGGATCTGGACGATGCGGTCCTCATCCTGGCACCACGCGGTGAGGGCGCCGCCGTAGACGCACCCGGAGTCGAGACCCAGAGTGTTCGCGGTGCGGTGATAACCGCGCTGTGCCCAGTGCCCGTGTACGACCAGGGTGTCGCCGTCGTAGAACTCGTCCCACGGGCGGTAGGGGGCGGGGCAGTCCTCGGGAGCGCCGGTGAACCGGTCGCGCTCGCCGTCGGCCGTGCAGCAACGGACCCGCGTGGCAAAGGCGACGTCGTCGCTGTCGAGCCAGCGGTCGTCGTGGGGCAGGGGATTCACCCGCGACGCGACCGCGTCGAGATCGGTCCAGCGCGGGTCGAGACCGGCGTGGACCAACCAGGCGTCGGGACCGTCACCGTCGCTCTTCAGGTAAACGAGGACCGGCAGATCGCGCAGGGTGGTGAGCCAGCGGTCGGATTCGGGTGACCCGAGCAGCGTGTCGAGCGTCGGGAAGCGTCGCGGTCGGTCCTCGGTGGAGGTCAACAGGACGCCGATCTCGTGATTGCCGATGATCCCCTTGCCGCCAACGTCCCGCCACAGCTCGAGCACCGCCAGCGAGTCGGGGCCGCGGTTGATCAGATCGCCGACCGACCACAGCTCGTCGCGTGAACGGTCGAAGCGGATCGTTTCGAGAAGCTCTTCGAATTCTGCGGCGCAACCCTGGATGTCACCGACCACCCACCGCATCGGCGGACGCTACTCGCCGTCTTCGAGAACGACGGCGTTGCCGTAGGCGAGGATCTCGGCGGCCATGCCCATGATGTACGAGGTGCTGAACCGAACGTCGACGACGGCGTTCGCGCCGAGAGCCTTGGCGTCGGAGACCATGCGGTCCAACGCCTGCTCGCGCGACTCGGCCATCATCTTGGTGTACTCCTCGATCTCGCCGCCGACGAGGTTCTTGAGACCCGCCATGATGTCCCTGCCGAAGTGCCGCGCGCGAATCGTGTTGCCCTTGACGAGACCCAGCGTTTTGACGACCCGCTGGCCCGAGACCGATGAAGCGGGGGTCACGATCATCGCTTTACCCCCTTGTAGCGCTCGTGTCTGCGGGTGAAGAGCTTCTCCCGGATCACCGAGACCAGCAGGACGACCAGACCCACGAGGACGCTGAAGATCGCGATCTTGAGGAACATCGGTGCGTCCGTGTCCGCCAGGATCGCTCCGGTGAGCTCCCAGGCGCCGTAGCCGAACAGGACGATCGCGCCGAGCGAGGTCAGGATCCACCCGAGCCCGCGCTCGGTCTGGTTGTAGACGCCGGTCCAGTAGTCGTCCCACAGGTCGTCTGGTGGTTCTCGGTACGTCATCGCGCTGGTTACCTCCTTGACGCGGCTGAACCGTTTCCACTCGGTCCGGAGCTCCGCATCGCCCTTGAGCAATCGATCGAGCTCACGGCGTTCCTCTTTCGAGATCTCACCGTCGAGCGCCGCCATCATGAGCTGGTGCGCCCGCTCCGTGTTGCCGTTGCCGCTCACGGTTGTTCCTCCAAGGTGGCTGCGAGCCTCTTGCGTGCGGCATAAAGACGCGACATCACCGTTCCGATCGGGATGCCGACGAGGTCTGCGATCTCGCGATAGCGAAGGCCCTCGAACTCCTTGAGAACGAGCACCTCGCGGTCGCGCTCGGGGAGGGACTCGATGGCATCGCGGACCCTCTTTCGGGACTCCGCCTGCTCGAGGGCGCGGTCAGGCCGGGGATTCGCGACGCGCGTGCTCGCCTCCTCGGCGAGCCACTCGGAAGCCTCGTTCAGCTTGTCCCGGCGCGACCGCCGGTCGCGGTTGAAGTTGAAGCACAGACGTCGAAGGATCTGGTAGAGCCAGGCGTAGAAGGGTCGTTCGGGGTCGATCTTCTTGCGGTGGCGGAAGGCCCGGGCGAACGCCTCCTGGGAGAGATCGCGGGCGTCCTCGGGTGAGCCGACCAGACCGAGAGCGGCGTAGTACGAGCGTTTCATGTAGCGCTCGACGAGCACACCAAAGGCTTCGGTATCGCCCGATTGCGAGCGGCGAACCAGCGACTCGTCGTTCTCGGTGAGAGGCGCACCCATCAACAGCTGTTCTACGGTTCCTTCCGCTTGCACAGTATGGACCATTTGACGCCCTCGCCGTCGCCGGCTCCTCGACGTCTACTACCCCCCACCTCCCAATCTCTTCACCTGGGGACATGCCTTAGTTGGTTGTTTGGTTCCACACCTCCCGTGGTGCGGACCCGAATACAACAAGAACTTCTAGGAGGTCTTGCAC
>JBFJTV010000294.1:0-4353 GCA_041625075.1 Candidatus Polarisedimenticolaceae bacterium
GGCACTGCCGTCGAGGCCGACCATCGTCCACCCCGACCAGCGCTCGGGGTTCTTCCCCTCGACCGCCGGATCGGTCGTACGAGTGAAGTAGACCTCCTCACCGAGGAACGTTCCGCCGAGCGAGGTCAACGCTACGGGCGAGACCACCGCGATCCGCACTGGCTCTCCGGGGGCGACCGCGCGCGCGCGGACCTCGATATCGAGCGCCACGTGCCCGGGCTGGGCCGACGGACACCCGAAAACGGCGATCACCAGGAAAGCGCTCGCGAGAGAGCGGCGAGACGGCCGCGGCGGTCCGGGGAACATCGCGATCTTCATCATGGTTAATCATATAGCGGGCCGTGGGGGCCGTACAATCAACGGTGGCAAACGGAGAGCTCGATGCCGTTCGGTCTGGTTTTCGGAGCAATCGTTTTCTCGGTACTCGGCCTGTGGTTCGGTGTCGGTGCGTTGTTCGGCGACGACTTGCCCACCCGCACCGTCGGTGCGGTCGTGGTCGTCCTCGGCACCTCTCTTGGTCTCGGATTGATGCGGCGTCAGACCCTGGCGCGATGGACCGGTCTGCTCGCGTCCGCTTTTCTTACCGTGGCCGGGGCTCTGAACGTCGTGGCTCACGGGGGCGTCGGCGACCATGTTCTCCTGCTCGCGTCGCTGGCGACCTTCGTGCTGCTCGCGATTCCCGCGACCGGCGACGTCCGCCGCGGTCCGGACGGAACGCAGACGGAGCCGGCGCGCCGCGGTCGTGTCCTCGGCGTCACCGCGCTGGTGTCGTTGACTTTGCTGATGGCCGTGCACGGCTGGTCCTGGCTAACGCAGGAGACCTCGGCCGGCGTGATCATCGCGGCCCGGGACTCGGTCGACTGGGCCGACTACGGCCCGGGGCTCGCACGCGCGAAGGCCGAGAACAGGCTCGTCCTGGTCGATTTCTACGCCGACTGGTGCCAGCCCTGCAAGGTCATGGATCGCGAGACCTTCACCGATCGGAGGGTCGTCGAGGCTCTCGACGATCTCGTACCCGTCCGTGTCGATTCCGAGGAAACCCGCTCGCGTGAAGGCTTCGTGGGCGCCGAGCTCGCCGAGCGTTACGGCGTCACGGGCTACCCGACGCTGATGTTGCTCAACGGTGACGGCGAGATCGTCGCAAGGCAGTTCGGCATGCAGAGTCCGCGGCAGCTGCTGGCCTGGATCGACGACGTTCGCGCCTCGGGCGCCGACCCCCGGAAACCGCTCCTGGGTCTCTGAGGGGATCCAGCCGGAAAACTTCCGCGCCGAATGCCTGGGGTCAGACCTTGAATCGCGCATGACGTCGGCACCAGATCGTGCATCAGTCCTCGGGGACCCATGCACGATTCAAGGTCTGACCCCATCCGCTTTCGTGTGCTAGATTCGGTGACCTCTCTTTTCCGCGAGGTCAACCATGCCCCACAAACGCCTGTTCATTCCCGGGCCCACGGAGGTCCGTTCCGAGAACCTGTCCGCCCTCGCCCGGCCCCAGGTCGGTCACCGCTCGCAGGAGTTCATGAGCCTGTACGAGCGGGTAATCCCCAAGCTCCGGAAGCTCCTGTACACCGACGAGATTGTCTTCATGTTCACGTCGTCGTCCACGGGCGTGTGGGAGGCTGCGATCCGCAACTGCGTCGGCGAGCGCGTGCTGTGCTGTATGCAGGGCGCGTTCTCGGACCGCTGGCACAAGGTCGCCGAGGCCAACGGCAAGCAGGCGGACAAGCTCCAGGTCGAGTGGGGGCGCGCGATCCACGCCGATGCGATCGACAAGGCGTTGTCATCGGGGAAGTACGACGCCATCACCGTGGTTCACAACGAGACGGCCACCGGTGTCATGAACCACCTCGACGAGATCGCCGAGGTCATGCGGAAGTACCCCGACGTCAGCTTTCTCGTGGACGCCGTGTCCTCGATGGCGGGCGTCAGGATCCCCGTCGACGACTACGGGATCGACGTCTGTCTCGCGGGGCTCCAGAAGGCGTTTTCCCTCCCCGCCGGGCTGGCGGTCGCCTCGGTGTCCGCAAAGGCGCTCGACAAGGCCAAGACCGTCCCCGCGCGCGGGTACTACTTCGACTTTCTCGAGATGCTCAAGTATCACGAGCGCAACCAGACGCCGGCGACCCCGTCGATCCCTCAGATCCAGGCACTCGACGCCCAGCTCGACGACATCCTCGATGAGGGTCTCGAGAACCGCTTCGCTCGCCACGAGATGCTCGCCCGGATCGTCCGTGACTGGGCGCGCGAGAAGTTCGCTCTGTTCGCCGAGCAAGGGTTCGAATCCGCGACCGTGACGTGTGTCGAGAACACCCGTGGTATCTCGGTCGCCGATCTCAACCGGGAGCTGGCGGCGCAGTGGGCGATGATCTCGAACGGCTACGGCAAGCTCAAGGAGAAGTGCTTCCGAATCGCCCACATGGGTGACACGCAGGAGTGGGAGATGCGCGGCCTCCTCGCCACCATCGACCGTATCCTCGAAATCTAGTCGAGTTCGAGGCGGGAGCCGGGGACGATCGCGTCCGAACCGTCGTCGTCGAATCGGACCCACCCCTTCGTGCCGCCGTCGTAGTCATCGGCAAGAGCGATCAGCCTCGCCGGTCGACTGATCGCCGTGCAACGCCGATCGCCCTCGGGCTCGGCCCCGATCATGACGCGCACCAGTGGGCTCGTGGCCTTCTCGCGCCCGACGGTCGTGGCCGCCGCGTGACCCGGATAGATCGTCGTGTCGTCGGGAAGCCCGACGATGCGCTCGACCGCTCTTCGCGCATCCGCGAACCCGGATGAGGCGGGCCCCACGGTGCCCCCCAGCGAGCCCTTGAACAGGCAATCACCGGTGAACAGCCCGACGCCGGCGATCAGGAAGCCGCACTGTCCCGCCGTGTGACCCGGGAGATGAAGCGTCTTGACCTTGAGGCCTCCCCAGGTGCGCTCCTCGCCGTCGTCCAGCGGCTCGGCGTCCGGAATGTGAGCGCACTCCTTCTGGAACGCGAAGACCGTGGCGCCGGTCTTGGAGACCAGCTCGGCATTTCCGGAGATGTGATCGCCGTGCCTGTGCGTGCAAAGAACGGCAGCCAGATCCAGACGGTGCTTGTCGAGCGTCGCGAACAGCGGTCCCAGCGGTGCACCGCTATCGATCGCGACCGCGGTTCCACCCTTCTCGTCGCCGACGATGTAGGCGTTCGACAACCATCCGGAATGCATCGAAACTTCAACGATCATGGTCGGTTCTCCGGTGACGCCCCACGTGGAAGATAAGCATAGCGTGCGCCATCGGTGAGAGGAAGAGCGGGGGGTCGTGATAAGGTAGCCGCCTTTTTTCTGCGGCAGCCATGCCGCACGTGAGGTCGCGCGTGGACCCCAACCGACTCCCTGCAAACGCCTACGAGATCAAAGAAGGAGAGACCTACCAGCCGTACGTCCGCGAGCCGTCGGTCACGGAGTTCACCCTCAAAACCGTGCTGGCCGGTGCGCTGCTCGGCATGGTCTTCGGCGCCGCGAACACCTATCTCGGTTTGAAGGCCGGTCTGACGATCAGTACGTCGATCCCCGTCGCGGTTTTGTCGGTCGTCGCGTTCAAGCTGATTCAGATCTTCGGCATCCGGCACTCGATCCTCGAGCTCAACATGTCGCAGACGATCGGGTCGGCCAGCTCGTCCGTCGCCTCGGGCGTGTTGTTCACGATCCCGGCACTGTTCATGTGGGGCTTCGCTCCGAAGTGGGGGCAGCTCACGTTGCTCGCGATGTCGGGCGGGCTGCTCGGCATCCTGGCGATGATCCCGCTCCGCCGGTATCTGATCAAGGCCGAGCACGGGAAGCTCCCCTACCCGGAGGGTATGGCGTGCGCCGAGGTTCTGGTCGCCTCCGAGCGCGGCGGAACCCACGCGATCAACGTCTTCCTCGGGATCGCCATCGGGATGTTTTTCAAGTTCATCACGGGCGGCCTGCGGCTGTTCAGCTCGACGTTCGGCGTCCCCCTCGGTTTCAAGGGGCGGCTCGAGGTCGAGGTTTCTCCCGCACTGATCGGCGTCGGCTACATCCTCGGGCTGCGGATCGCGACCGTCATGGTGGGCGGCGCGGCATTGTCATCGTTCGTGATCATTCCGTTGATCAATTTCTGGGGCCGCGGATTCACCGAGCCCGTCTACCCCGAAACGGCGGAGCTGATCCGCAACATGGATCCCGGTGCCATCTGGAACCGCTACGTCCGCTACATCGGAGCCGGCGCCGTGGCGGCCGGGGGCGTGATGACGCTGGTCAAGAGCCTCCCGACCATGATCGAGAGCTTCCGCATCGGCGCCCGGCAGCTGCGCGACCGGCTGGGCGAGGGGGCCGGGGCCGTGGAGCGGACCGACC
>JBFJTV010000295.1:0-4322 GCA_041625075.1 Candidatus Polarisedimenticolaceae bacterium
CGGCGCCGGGTCGGGATCCGCGTCGGTGTAATCGGGCGTCTCGAGATCACCCTGGATGCACGCCGTCGCTGCGGCGAGCCCGAGCGAGCGCAATTCTCCTAGGTCCCCGCCGGCAACCGCGTAACGGATGCCGGGTCCCGTGAGCAGGTCCTGTCCGGTCCAGCTCAGCTGTGTCCCGCCCGCGGTGGTCAGCACGAGACCGTCGACCTCGACGGGTTGCGCCCACGAGCCGGGGTCGGCTTCCGCGCAGTCGTCGCCGTTGAGGAAGCTGTCCTCGTCGCGGTCGCCGCCCAACCGCTCGCCCGACATGAGCGGCGCGCACAGAAAGCTGATCGGGCCCTCGGCCTGCGTGCGGAGATCGGTCGTCGAGAGCGGCGTTTCCCCGAAGACATCGGTTACCCAGCTCCCGCCAAAGAGATGAAACGCGCGCATGCGCCCACCCATCGGCGCCGTCGCGGTGAGTTCGCAGTGCCGTCCCGAAACGTTGAGATCGCCGAGACCGATCAGAGTGGTCAGCAGACCTTCATCCTCCGTCGATCCGGTCGGAGGACTCCCCTGGGGTACGGTCACCGTGCGTCCCACCGAGGGCTTGGTCCCGGTCGGGAAGTGCGCGGAGAAAGCCGCGATGTCGCGGACCTGCTCGGCGCTCACCGTGAAGACGCTGAACGAGAAGAACGTTCCGAGATCGGGGATCGCTCCCGAGTGCGTGTAGCCGAACCCGGACTTGCTGTCCGGCGGCGCGCCCACGTGGTCGCCGAACACCGGGCCGAACTTCTCGTACATGTTGCGCATGTGCGCGACCTTGAGATCGTTGTGCGGCGCCTGGTCGGCGTTGCCGTTGAACAGCGCCGCGGTCCCCGACGACGTCGGCTCCGTGGGACTGACACCACCCAGCGTCCCACCCGCCGAACCCTCCGGCCCGGAGTGACATGAGTTGCAAGCCTGCCCGGCGTCGGTCGAGCCGCTGGTAAACAGCGTCTCGCCGGCGGTCGGGTTCCCCTTGAAGGGCGTGCCCGGGACGGTGACGAGCTCGTTGGGAAGCGAGTCATCGACATTGCGAAGCGGGTTCGGCGGGAATTGGATCCCCAGCGCGAACTGCCGGAACAGCTCCATGTCGGCTTCGGAGAGTCCCGCCGGTTTGCCGTTCACCGGCCCGATATCGGCCGAACCGAGCAGACCGACGAATGCCGGGTTGAAGTCGTTCATCGTGGGACGATCACCGCGCCAGTGCAACGGCTCGAGCATCGCCCGGAGCGTCTGCGTCGTCATCGGACCCTTCTGCGGGTCGAACCCGTCGTGCGACGCGCAGATCGAGGGGTCGCACTCGATGGGCACGCCCCCGAGCGGGGCGATGAACCGGACGTTGTCGTTGGCATCGTCGTAGTCCGCGAACTCCCCCGTCGGGTCGCCGAGGTCCCACGCGAGACTGTCGCGGTCTCCCGAGATGTGACAGCTCGAGCAAGCCTGGTCGCCGTTCCGCGAGCTGATGATCCCGTCGTAGAGAAGACGCCGGCCGTCCTTGATCGTGTCTGAGCTCGGATCGTGCAGCGGGATCTCGTCAAGCTTGGTCAACGCCGAGGCGTTGACGATCGCGATCGAGTTCGAAAAGCGGTTCAACACGTAGAGCCGGTTCTCGCTCACGAGCAGGGCGACGCCGGTCGGGCCCTCGCCGACCTCGACGGCGTCGGGTGCCGACCGATCCGAGCCGAAGATACAGCTTCCCGTCGAACACGCGCCGTCCACCTTGAACAGCTTGCGCGAGTCGATGGCGGTCAGGTACGCGGTCGTCCCGGCCTGGTTCCACACCATCATCCCGGGCTGCGAGATGCTCGCGAGCCGCTCCGCGAGGTTGATGGTGGGGTCGGCGTTGCGGTTGACGTGGGTGTTCAGATCGATGACGGTCAGCGCATTGCCGTTGCCCGGATCGACGATCGACAAGCGGTTGTCGACGGTGTGACCCTGCACGCCGAGAGCGTGCTCGAAGCGAACCGCGTTTCTGGCCTCGGTGTTGGGGACGTAGACGCGATCGTCGGCGGGGTTGACCGAGACGTCGAACAGGATCGTCCCGAGATGATCGACCTCGGTGACCGCGAGCGTCCCGGTGTCGATCGAAAAGAGATCGTGGTCGGGAAGACGAAAAGGAACACAGTCGTTCCAGTTGGTCCCGGTCTCGTCCTCCCAGCGGTTCGCGCCCTCGTTCCACTGGACGATCAGGGCGACCTCGGGATCGATGTACGTCGGGATCGACGGCGGATCCTGCAGGTCCGGGTTGCGCACGATGCCGGGCGGAAGGGGAGGGTAGCTCGGAGCGGCGCCGTCACACGCCAGGTCGTTCAGCCCGAGGTCGCCGAGCCGCGTCGTGCTCAGGTTCGGACCGCCGTTGAAGATCGAGTCCTCGTGCACGACGGTCGTCTGGTTCCCCGAAAGCAGCACCACCGCCCACACGCGGCTGCCGTTGTTCGAGACCGCGAGCGCGCGGGGCTTGCGTCCGAAAAGATCGACCTCGGTGGGGGCGGCGTCGAGGTTTCCGAGGTCGTAGACCTTGACCATGTCGTCCGTCGCGATCGAGACAAAAGCGCGGTTGTTGGCAAAGGCGACGTCGGTCGGCTCGTCGCCCACGACGATCGTGCGCGTCGTGATCCCCGCGCCCAGATCGACGATGCTGACCGAATCCGAGAGGTGATTGACGACCCAGGCCTCGGTGTCAGAGCGGGCGACGACCGTCACCGGCTCGAGACCCACGGGGATGGAAGACTCGTGGGTGAGAGCTCCGCCGGTTCCGACGGTGAAGACCTCGAGGATCGCATCCGGCGTGTTGACCGCCAGAAGTCGATTCCCGGACGGCGTCAGCGCGATGGGGTTGACGTGCGAAACCTCGAAGTTGGTGTAACCGGCCGCGAGGGGCGTCGCGAGAACGGCAAAGAGAAGGATGACAACCATTTGTTTCCGCGACACCGAATCTCCCTCCGCGGATCAGCCCGCTTCTGTCGGGTATACGGAGATTCGTCCGTCGCGTCAACCCGCCAAAATTGCCGGTTTTTGCGGATTGACGTAAGCTTCCCCGCAGGAGCCCCATGGACGAGCTTTCCAGCAGAGACCAGCGTTATTCCTGGCTGCCACGGCTGTCCGTCGGCCGTCCCGTCACGGTCATGATGCTGCTATGCGCGCTGGTCGTGCTCGGCGTCGTCGCGCTGTTCCGGCTCCCGATCCAGCTTTACCCGTCGGGTTACAGCCCGCCGTACATGTCGATCCACGTCCCGTACCCGGGCGCCAACCCCACCGAGGTCGAGCAGAAGATCGTACTTCCGCTCGAGGACGCGTTGAACACGGTGCGCGGGATCCAGGAGATGCACTGCAGCGCGTCGGGCGACCGCGCCAGGTGCTGGGTCGAGCTCGGGCCCGGCGCGGACATGGAAGAGACCTACAACCAGGTCGCCGACCGCGTCGAGCGTCTACGGGCGACCGAGTGGCCGGACGATGTCGAAGACCGCGTCCGGCTTCGCCGCCACAACCCGACCGACGACGCGCCGCTCAAGGTCGGGATCTCGTTGCCGTACACCCTCGAGGATCCGTACTGGGTGCTCTATCACCGGGTCGTCCGGCGTCTCGAGCGTGTTGCGGGCGTTGCGCAGGTCGATCTCGAAGGTGTCCGCGAGAAGCAGATCTTCATCGAGCCGGACCGCGACGCCCTCGACGCCCATCGAATCAGGGTCTGGGATCTGGCCCGCTCGCTGCGAAACGCGAACTTCGCACTCTCTTCGGGTGATGTCCGCGACAGCTCGCAGAAACTGATGGTGCGTTCGGTGGCCCGATTCTCGGATCTGGCGGACATCGAGAACCTGCCGATTCGGGCGGACGGTCTTCGTCTCAAGGAAGTCGCGAAGGTCCGCTATGACTTCCCGGAGCTCGAGCGCGCGAGCCGGCTCGACGGCAATCCCGCCGCGGTGATCGAGGTCTTCAAGGAGAGCGAGGCCAATACGATCGAGGTGACCGCCGCGGCCCGCGACGAGCTCGCCCGTATCTTCGAGGACGAGAAACAGCTCGCCGAGGGCGGCGGATACCGCATCCTGTTCGATCAGGGCGAGGTCATCCAGGATTCGATCAACGAGCTGCGCGACGCCGGGCTCATCGGCGGTCTGTTCGCGGCGTGCATCCTCTATCTCTTTTTGCGGCGCTTCCGGGTCACGCTGCTGATCGTCCTGGCGATCCCGATGAGCCTGCTCGCGGCGCTCGTCGTGATGTACTTCCTCGGCGAAAGCATCAACGTCATCACGTTGATGGGGCTGGTCATCTGCACCGGCCTGCTCGTGGACAACGCGGTC
>JBFJTV010000296.1:0-4314 GCA_041625075.1 Candidatus Polarisedimenticolaceae bacterium
CGGTCGAGGGGGTCGATCCCCGATAAACTCGACTTGCCTTCGTTGACAGCGATGATGGCCTCGAAGTTGGGGGGCTTGGCGCTCAGCCTTTCGACGATTCGCTTCACGAAGTCTTCCTCGGCGAGCTGGAGGAGATCGACGCCGTGTCGAAGGTCTCGCAACGAGCCACCGATCGGCACGCCGTCGAAACCGACCGGTTCGGCGTGGTGGGCCGGGTAAACCCGAAGGTCGTCAAAACGTGAGAGCAGCCGTTCGTTGAGGCTGTGGTACAGACTCCGGGCGCCGGCCTCGGCTCCCGCGTCGCCCTTTTCGAGATCGGGGCGGCCAACACTATCGACAAACAACGTGTCACCCGTCAACAACGCCTCGCCGTTCACCAGGTAACAGGTGCTCTCGCCCGTGTGCCCGGGCGTCGCGATGGTTTCGACGCTCAGATCGCCAACGGTGAACACCTCACCGTCAACCGCCTGGGTGTATTCGAAGTTCACTCGCTCGTTGGGCGGGATCACGAGCTTCGCGTCGGCGAGACGGCAAAGCTCGCGCGCCCGCGAGAGGTGATCCGCGTGCACGTGGGTTTCGAGCACATGGGTGATCTTCAGCCCGTTGTCCTCGGCGACGTCCAGATAGGCCTGGCAATCGACACTCGGATCGACGACCGCAGCCTTGCCGTCGGCTCCAAGGAGATAGGACAGACACCCCTTGCCGTTACGACGGATCTGGACGAAGACCGCGTCGGGTGCGAGCGACAGTCCGCCGGGCGCGACCGTCCACACGCCGCCCCAGGCGCGGAGACCGCCGCGGAGACTGATCGCGTCGAGGCCCCTCTCGCGAAGCACGGCTGCCGCCGTTTGAGACCGGAACCCGCCGCGGCAGACGGTGACGACCGGCCTGTCCGCCGGTAGCTCGGCCGCGCCCCTTTCGAGCCCGTCGAGCTGGTTCATGCCGATCGCATTGTAAACCGGGAGGTTACGGCTGCCCTTGATGTGCCAGTCCCCGTACTCGTCCGCCTCGCGGATGTCGAGGACGGTCAGCGACTCTCCGGCCTCCAGCCGGTCCCTCAATTCCGACGCGGTGATTTCACCCATGACCCGGTCCCCTGTCCGTTGCCTGACCCCCGCGGCTCAGTTTACCCTACGAAGGAGACGTTTCAACGACCACGAACCGCACGGGAACGGGAATGCCCGCGAACCTGAGCCCCGAGTACCACGACGCCGAGCAGCAATACAAGCGCGCGTCCACACCGGACGACAAGCTCACCGCCCTGCGTCGCATGCTCTCGACGATTCCCAAACACAAGGGCACTGAAAAACTCCAAGGCGACATCAAGAAGCGGATTGCCAAGCTCAGGCAGCAGCTCGAAAGCCAGGTCAAGAAGAAAGGCTTCTCGGTCACGGTCGAGCGTGAGGGCGCGGGCCAGATCACCGTCGTCGGCGCGCCCAACGCGGGCAAGTCGCAACTCGTTCGCGCGCTTACCGGTGTCGAGGTCGAAGTCGCGCCCTACCCGTACACGACGCAGATGCCCGCGCCGGCGATGATGCCGTTCGAGGACGTCCTGATCCAGCTGGTCGATCTGCCGCCGGTCTCGTCGGCGCATACCGAGAGCTGGCTGTCGGGAATCGTGCGGACGGCGGACGCCGTGCTGCTGGGCGCCGATCTGTCCTCTCCGGATGTTCTCGACGAGATCGAGGACGTGATGTCCGTTCTCGAGGGTCGCAAGATTCAGCTCGTCCGTGACGACTCGGAAGCCGACGTGTGGGCCAGCATCGCCGAGAAGAAGACCTTCCTGGCAGGGCTGAAGTCGGATCTACCCGGGGCACAGGACGCCTGGACGGCGTTGAGCGACCTGTACGGAGAACGTTTCCCTGGGCTCGCAGTCTCGGCGGAGACCGGCGACAACGTCGAGAAGCTCAGAACACAGCTGTTCGAGATGCTCCGTTTGATCCGGGTGTACTCGAAACCGCCCCATCGTGAACCGGACCGGTCGAAACCCTTCGTTCTGGGTATCGGATCGACACTGCTCGACTTTGCCCGCACGGTCCATCACGATTTCGAGGACAAGCTGAAATTCGCACGCGTCTGGGGGCACGGCAAGTTCGACGGCCAGCGGATCCACAAGGACTACACCCTTGCCGATGGCGACGTCGTCGAGTTGCATCTCTGAGCGGCCTCGACCCCGAATCTCCGCTTCTTACGGGCGGAACTGGTCTCCGAGCGGTTTTGGGGTACGATCCGGCTTTGCGTCCTGGGCCTCTGGGTCTATAAATGGCCGGGTCGCCGCGCCAAGGAGGAGATCGGCCCATGCGAGTCCTACTGGTCAACCCTCTCTTCCCGGATTCCTACTGGAGCGGGAGCCACTCGCTCCGATTCGCCCGGCGGCGTTGTCTACTTCCACCGCTCGGCCTGATCACGGTCGCCGCTCTGTTGCCCAAGGATTGGGACTGCAAGCTCGTCGACCTCAACGTCGAGCAACTCTCCGATCGCGCCATCCGTCGCGCCGATGTGGTGATGCTCACCGGCATGCTTGTCCAGCGCACCTCGCTTCACGAGGTCCTCGAGCGCTGCCGGCGTCTCGGTGTGCGTACCGTGGTCGGTGGACCGTACGCGACCGCGCTCCCCGACGATCTGAAGGACGCCGATCACGTCGTCATTGGAGAGGGCGAAGTGGTCGTGCCGGAGATGGCGGCCGATCTCGAGGGCGGATGTGCCAAGCCCGTCTACCGCGAGACCGAGAAGCCCGACATGACGGCCACGCCGGTCCCGCGATTCGACCTTCTTCGACCACGCGCGTACCACCAGATGTCGTTGCAGTACTCGCGCGGGTGTCCTTTCACCTGCGAGTTCTGCGACATCATCGTGATGTACGGGCGACGCCCCCGGACCAAGACTGGCGCCCAGGTGATCGCCGAGCTCGAAGCCATCAGTGCCACCGGGTTCTCGGGCGACGTCTTTTTCGTGGATGACAACTTCATCGGCAACAAGAAGGCCGTCAAGCAGATGCTCCCCGAGGTCGCCGAGTGGCGACGGACGTCCGGCTCGCAGCTCGAGTTCTACACCGAGGCCTCGATGAACATCGCGGACGACGACAAGCTCGTCGATCTCATGACGCAGGCGGGGTTCACGGCGGTGTTCATCGGGATCGAGACCCCCTCGCCCGAGGCCCTCAGAGAGACGAAGAAGCTGCAGAACCTGAGGAGAAACCTGGTCGACCAGGTTCACGGGTTGCTCGACAAGGGCCTCGACGTGTGGGCCGGGTTCATCCTCGGGTTCGACAACGACGGCCCCGAGATCTTCGATCGCATGATCCGGTTCATCCAGAAGGCGGCGATCCCATACGCGATGGTCGGCATGCTCGGCGCGCTGCCCAACACGCCCTTGTACCGGCGGTTGGGCAAGGAAGGGCGTCTTCGCGAGAACTTCACGGGGGACCAGTTCGGGTTGACGAACGTCATCACCAAGATGTCCAGCTCGCAGATGATCCGCGGCTACCGCAAGGTCCTCGAGACGGTCTACCACCCCGAGGTCTACTTCCAGCGCTGCCGGGAGAACCTCGCACGCTGGAAGCCGGTCCCCGGATCGGCGAGGAAGCTGGGATTTCGCGACCTGCGCACCGCATGGCGCGCCGTGGTCGGTCAGGGGTTCGCGAGCTCGTACCGCCGGGCGTATTGGAGCTTTCTGAGGTGGGTCGCGCGCCACCACCCCGCCAAGCTCGGACGCGCGATCGCGCAGGCGGCGGCCGGCCATCACTACATCACGTACACCCAACAGGTCGTCGTCCCGGCGCTGGTCGAACGCGCGGCGGCTCGCCAGATCTCCCGGTCCGCTTGACATAGATCCCGGGTCACGTTCGAGGAACCGATGAGAGCGCCGATCCGCCGGATCCTGTTGGGCGTTGCCGTGTCCGCGCTGGTCGTCGGCGGGGCGGCCGCCCAGGAGCGCGACGAGGACGAGCTCGACGTCGATGCGTTGATCCTCCGCGCGGATCCGAGCAAGGACGACTGGGCTGCCGAGGCACTGCAGAACGCAGCCGCCGCGCAGCTCGGGAGCCTGGGTCGGGCCATGACGCGAGCGGTACTGACGGCCGATTCGCTGAAGGGCGTTGCCGCGCGCAAGTCGCGCGCCACACCGTTGCGACCGAAAGAAATGACGCGGTACCGCGTCGCCGGCGGGTTCGAAGCATCGCGGCTTCCGGATCGGCCGCCGTCCGAGGTGTCGATGACGCTGTCCGGCGCGCTCGGCGAGGTGGTCCGGCCTTTTGACGGGCGCGACGGCCCGGCGATCGAGTTCAAGATCGTCGAGGTCGACGCGATCACCGAC
>JBFJTV010000297.1:0-4280 GCA_041625075.1 Candidatus Polarisedimenticolaceae bacterium
CTCGACCTCGAGGCCGGCCCCAACCGCTGCGCCGCCAAATAACGGGGTCAGGCACTTCAGTTTGGGCATCGCGAAACGCCGGGCTCCCCCATCTCCTTCATTAGTAAAGACTTCCGCAACAGTCTTAACCCTGTACCTGAAACGCTCAGGTACACGGTTTAAAGCGGAGTACAAATGCAGTGCCTGCAATGATTTGCGCGAGCGTTGCGGAACGGTAATGAAATACTGAAGTGCCTGACCCCTGTTACTCCCCGGTTATTTGAGGCGCTGGAGGGTCTCGGGGCCGAGCCAGCGGCCCTCGCTCACGACACCGAGAGGCTTCGCGACGACACTGACGTCGTCGAGGGGATTCTGGGCGAGCACGATCACATCGGCACGCTTGCCGACCTCGATGGTGCCGACCTCGTGCGACAGGGCGAGCATTTCCGACGGCGAGACCGTCGCGGCTCGAAGGGCCTCGTAGGGTCGCAACCCGCTCTCGACCAGAAGCTCGAGCTCTTCCCGCATCGACTCGCCCGGGGTGAACGCGGGGCTCGCGGGGTCCGTGCCGGCTACGAGCGTGACGCCCTCGCGGTGGAGGGTCGCCACCAGGTCTTTCAGGAAGACGACGTCGCGCTGGCGGCCTTCCTCGCGGTAAGCCGCCAGGTTCGGGATCACACGAACTCCCGTCTCGCGAGTCGTCCGCGCCAGGCGCTCCACCCCACCCGCCGCCGAGCGCCACGAAAGCGGAATCCAGTACAGCATGGTCAGGACGAGAATCACCGCCGCCCCCGCGACGGCGACGATGTGGACCCGATGAACGAACCCCGCGGTTTCCTCCCACCGTCGCCCTGCGAGCAACGCGAGAAGCGTGGCCGCCAAGGCATCGAGTACCGCGATCACGATCATCACGATCAGGACCGCCTTGCTTCCGATCGTGTGACCCGCGGGATTGTCGGGCGTTGCCATCGCGAACAGAACCGCGAACGCCGCGGTCAGAAGCGCCACCGCCGGCGTCAGCAAGCGGGCCAGGACGAGCGCGCGAGGTCTTCGCACGACGAACGAACGCCGGAGGTAGCGCACCAGTTTCGCTCCGGACCAGCCGACCAGCGAGATCCAGAGAAAAACCTGAAGCCAGCGGGCGAGTCCCGCGACGACCCCGAACAGGGGGGTGTCCCGCGGAACGAAGTAGCTCGAGAGAAAGGCGTCGGCCGTCTGGGCGGCGTAGGCGGGGTCGAGGTCGGCGATGGTCGTGATCCCACGGACCACATACGAGGATCTCTCGCCACCCTCTTCCGGGTGGACGTGCGTTTCGATGAGACCGGGAATGAGGTAGTGCCCCCTGACGTCGACGACCTTGGCTTGGCGAGGGACGCTGACGTCATCTGCGGGGCCGAGCGCCGTGATCCGGCCGTCCCTGACGACGACAATCTGATCACGCAGGACCCGTTCCGAGTCCATCGGGATCACGTCGACGTGAACGAACGCCACCGTCTCGGCGCGCGCCGTGACGGCGACCGCCGAGACGATGGAGACCGCGGCAACAACGTGGACCCGAAACCGGGCCCACACGCTCACGCGACCGGATCCGCCGGCGGGGCCGACTTCGTGCGAAACACCGCCCCCGCAATCAGGCCCCCGATGGTCGCGAAGATGATCCCGAACGCAAGCGCCATGAGAAGCGTCCACAGGGTCCCGGCTACGAAGCCTTGCTCGAAACCCTGGGTCATCTGCTGAGTCACCTCGTCGGGAACTTGTGGGATGTCCTCGAGGATGTCGATAACCCATTCGGTAGCGGCCTCATGGAACAGCACACGCGATATCGTCGAGGTGATCGTCGCCGCGATTGCGTAAAACAGGCCGGCGACAAATCCCACTTTCGCGCCGCCAGCCGCGTCAAACGGGAAACCGCTCGCCTCGCACTGTCTGGAGTACAGCATCCCGGCGACAAAACCAGCACCGACGATCAGGATGCAGCAGGCGCAATTCAGCACCTCCACCAGCGGGGCGCCACCGAGAAAACCGAAGACCGCGCCACCGATCAACGCAGGTTTGAAGAGACTGGGTGCGACTCTCGCCATCGCCGCCTCCCGCGGCCCGACGGACTAGACCGCCGGCTGTTGTGGGGTCGGAGGCGCTGCCTCGACCTTGAACACGGCCCCACCGATGAGTCCACCGATGGTGCCGAAGATCAGACCGCAGACGAGAACGAGGCCGAACCCGATCGGGGAGAAACCGCTGCCGATCATCTCGATCCATCCGACGATCTGTTCGGCCATCTGCGGATCCATGCCCTCGGCGTTCCGGATCTGCTCGATCGCGTCGGCGAGCTGTCGCTCGTTGTAGTCTCTCATCGCAAAGGCGAGGATGCTTCCGACGATGGAGTGGCTCACGAAGTAGAACAGACCGGCAACCACCCCGATCTTGGCGCCGCCTCCGCCCCGGAATTCGAACCCGACCTTCTTGCACTCCTTCGAGTAAAGGAATGCAGCGAGGAATCCCGCCAGGATGACGAGCGAGCAACACAGGCAGTTGAGTCCGCCGACGACCGGTAGGCCGCCCACAAGACCGAACACGCCGCCGCCGATGAGGGCCGGCATCCAGATACTCGGGGCTTGCTGGTTCATGAGTTACCTCCTCCTCCGGTTCCGTCCGTCTGGGGTCGAGAGCTTGGCGCGTGCGCCGCGAATTCGTACGGTTTGTCTTTGTCGCGATTCCGAATCGACTGCGCGAGATCGCTGACGGCTTCGCCGAGAAGCAGACCGAGCACCACTCCCGCCGGTAGCGCCACCAGCAGCCGCGGGAGGTTCGAGAGCCCACCAAGCCCCACGAATCCCGCACCGACGTCGATGACACTCGGCGCCGCGGTCACGACCAACCAGGTCAACCGCGACCTCCGCAGAGTGATCCCGGCAGCGGCAACGAGTAGCAGCCCCACGGTGCCTCCGAGATAGAGCCCGGTGCACCGCGCGCAGACGGTCGCCGGATGGGCGGCGATGGTGAGGCTGCGCTCCGGCAATTGGTGGCAGACCGGAGAATAGAGCAGCCTGGCGGTCGCAACTTCGTCCGCCAGCCACGGCACCACGAAGATGCCCGCCGTCCACATGACGGCCAGAACGAAAACCACGATGACGCCGCGCCGGGCCGAACCAGACATGTCACGCCCCTCGAAGACCCGAATTCTACCTCAATCAGGCCCTTTTTTGATCGGGTTCCACCAGCGGTCCCATCCGCGCCGTAGAATCCCCGTCAGGGGTACTGAACGGTCGATGACGAGCGGCATCCACGAGAGCGCGACCGGCGTCGAGAGGCGGCAGAGGCTATATACCGGCGCGCTCGCGCTGGCGGTCATCACCGTCTTCTACAACATCGGCGAAGGTCTGATCAGCATCTTCTTCGGCCTGGTCGACGAGACCGTCACGCTGTTCGGCTTCGGGGTGGACTCGTTTGTCGAGGTCATCTCCGGAATCGGAATCTGGCACATGGTCTTGCGGCTTCGCGCGGGAGGCGACGCGGCCCCCGATCGCTTCGAGCGACGCGCACTCCGCACCACCGGCATCGCGTTCTACCTCTTGACGGCCGGACTCGTCCTGACGTCCGCCGTGACTCTGGTCACGCTCCATCGCCCCGAGGCGACGTTCTGGGGTGTCGTCATCTCGCTCGTCTCCATCGCGACGATGTGGTTGCTGATCCACTACAAGATGAAAGTCGGGAGGGGTCTTGGTTCGCAGGCCATCGTGGCCGACGCGCGGTGCAACCGCGCGTGCGTGCAGTTCTCGGTGGTTTTGCTCGTTGCCAGCGCGACCTACGAGCTGACCGGTCTGTGGGGCGTCGACTCGGCCGGCGCGCTGTTGATCGCGTGGCTCGCGTTCCGCGAGGGACGCGAGGCCTTCGAGCGGGCCCGCGGACTCTCCTGCGGCTGCGACTAGGCGGTCGCTTCCCGCAACGCGGCGCGCGCGAGGAGCCGCGTCGAGTCGAGGGTCGGAAGCGGCGAGACCGAATCATCGATCAACAGCGGGATCTCGGTGCAGCCCAGCACGACCGCGTCGCATCCGGCGTCCCGCAGACCGCCAATGATCTCTGCGAAGACAGCCCGCGATGGGTCTCGGAAGTCACCCTTCACGAGCTCTTCGAAGATGACCGTGTTGATCCGCTCGCGGTCGGCGGCCTCCGGGAAGCGGTACTCGACACCCCGTGGCTCGAGGCGGGACGGGTAGACCGGTCCCTCCATCAGATAGCGGGTCCCGAGGATCCCGAGCCGTCGGAACCCGCGCTCCTTCGCGTCGTCCCCAACCACGTCC
>JBFJTV010000298.1:0-4250 GCA_041625075.1 Candidatus Polarisedimenticolaceae bacterium
ACCCGGGACGATTCGTCATGATGTCTCGCCCTGGCGACTTCCGCGGCGGCGCCAAAGCCCGCGATCGCCGCCACCGCCTCGGTCCCGCCGCGCCGGCGGCGCTCCTGTGCCCCCCCGGTCACGAGCGGCGCCAGCACCAGACCCCGTCGCACCGCGAGCGCGCCTATTCCCTGGGGTCCGCCGAGCTTGTGAGCCGACATCGCGAGAAGATCGACGCCCGCCGCGTGGGTGTCCACGGGGACCTTGCCGAGCGCCTGGACCGCATCGACGAGTAACGGGGCGCGGACCTCACGGCAAAGCTCGGCAACCTCGTGCACCGGCTGGATCACGCCCGTCTCGTTGTTGGCCCACTGCAACGCGACCAGACAGACGTCACCGCTGAGACGCCTCCGGATCGATTCGGGCGAAACGCGCCCGCTGTCGTCACACAGGAGGCGCTCGACGCGAAAGCCGTTGCGTGTCACAGCCTTGACCGCGTCGAGCACCGCGGAGTGCTCGACGACCGAGACCAGGATCCGGCGCTGCGTGCGCGGGGCTCGATCCGCCACCCCGCGGACCGCCGCGGCGATCGCTTCGGAGCCGCCACTCGTAAAGACGATCTCGCCGGGCGAGACCTCGGCGAGCTCGGCGACCTGTTCGCGTGCCTTCTCGACGTGCGCACGCGCCGCGCGGCCCTCAGCGTGCATCGAGGATGGGTTCCCCGGTGGCCCTTCGAGAACCGCCTCCATCGCGCGCATCGCCTCGGGTCTCAACGGGCTGGTCGCGTTGTGGTCGAGGTAGATCCGTGGGGTCATCTTGCCTACTCTAAAGCAGGAGCGCGCTCGACCGGGCTCCATGCCGTTGTGCTACAGTACCCGCTTCGCTCAGGGAGCGCCAAGTGTCCAAGAACGTTGAACTTAAAAGCACCATCCAACTTCCCAAGACACGCTTCCCGATGAAGGCGAACCTGCCTCGTCGCGAGCCCGAGATCCTGGACTGGTGGGACAAGATCAACGCCTACGGACGGATCCGCGACGCGCGAACCGGCGCCGAGACGTACGTTCTCCACGACGGCCCGCCCTACGCCAACGCGAACATCCATCTCGGCCAGGCGCTCAACAAGATCCTCAAGGACTTCGTCGTGAAGTCGCGCTCGATGATGGGTCACGACGCACATTACGTCCCCGGCTGGGACTGCCACGGCCTCCCGATCGAGAACCGCGTCGATCGCGACCTTGGCCCGAAGAAGGCCGAGCTCAACACGCTGGAGTTCCGCGCGCTGTGTCGGGCCCACGCGGAGAAATACATCGACGTCCAGGCGGGCGAGTTTCGACGGCTCGGTGTGCTGTGGGACCGCGTGCTCGCGGCCCAGGAGGAGAAGGACGGTCTCCCGAGCCGCACCGCGATCTACCGCACCATCGACCGCACCTACGAGGCCGAGATCATCCGCCAGCTCGGTCGGTTCTTCGTCAAGGGCGCCGTCTACCACGGCGAGAAACCGGTGCACTGGTGCTGGTCGTGTAAGACGGCGCTCGCCGAGGCCGAAGTCGAATACAAGGACCGCACCGACGCGTCGATCTTCGTCAAGATGCCCGTCAAAGGTCTCGAGAGACGCGTCCCCGAGCTCGACGGCCGCCAGGTCGCCGTGGTCATCTGGACGACGACGCCGTGGACGCTCCCGGCCAACCTCGCGGTGGCCCTTCATCCCGACCTGCCGTACGTCGCCGTCGATGTGAACGGCGAGGCGCTGATCGTCGCCGAGGGCCTTCTCGAACCGGTCAGCGAGACGCTGGGGTGGGGTGCGCCCGACAAGATCGCGCAGTTCACGGGCGGCGAGCTTGTCGGCGAGGGCGACACCTGGATCGGTCTCGATGCTCCCATCGAGCGGCCGTATCCCACCGAGAAGGGTCACGGCTCGGGCCACGGGGTGCTGATCCTCGGCGATCACGTCACACTCGACGCCGGGACCGGGTGCGTCCATACCGCGCCCGGCCACGGCGCCGACGACTTCATCATGGGACAGAAGTACGGTCTGCCGACCTTCAACCCGGTCGGCGACGACGGCCGCTTCATCCCTGCACGCGTCGGACCCGAGTGGCTGAAGAACGTCCTCGTGCTCGACGCCAACGACACGATCACGAAGGACCTCGAAAAGCGTGGGCTGCTTCTCAAGGCCGACCCGTACCCTCACAGCTACCCGCACTGCTGGCGCTGCAAGAACCCGGTGCTGTTCCGGGCAACCCCGCAGTGGTTCATCTCGATGGAAACCGAAGGTCTGAGAAGCAAGTCGCTCGAGCAGATTCACGCATCGACCTGGCTCCCGGAGTTCGGCGAGACCCGCATCGCGGGCATGATCGAGACCAGACCCGATTGGTGTATCTCACGCCAGCGGACGTGGGGCGTGCCGGTGCCCGCCGTGGCGTGCGCGAAGTGTCTCGATGAGCACCCCGACGCGTTCGTTCGCGATCCCGCTTTTTTCGAGCACCTCCAGAAGCTATTTCTCGACGAGGGCTCGGACGCCTGGTTCGGCGCGCGCGACGGCAACGACAACCACCGCCCGTACGAGTCGCCGACCGAGCGTCTCGACCGCCTCGTGCCCGCGGAGATCGCCTGCCCTCATTGCCGGACGCGGGACGATCTCGAGGTTCACGATCACATCGTGGACGTCTGGTTCGAATCGGGCGTCTCGCACTCCGCGGTACTCGGCCGCGATCGCCGTCTTCCGTGGCCGTCGGATCTCTACCTCGAGGGGCACGACCAGTATCGCGGGTGGTTCCACTCGTCCCTGCTCGTGGCGGTCAACGATCGCGGGCTCGCTCCGTATCGCGGCGTGGTCACGCACGGCTTCACGCTCGACGCTGACGGTTACAAGATGTCGAAGTCACTCGGGAATGCGACCTCGCCCGCCGAGGTCGCCGACCGGCGCGGCGCGGAGATTCTGCGGTTGTGGGTTTCGATGGTCGATTTTCTCGAGGACATGCGCGTCTCCGAGGAGATGCTCGACCGCAACGCCGAGGCCTATCGCAAGATCCGGAACACCTTTCGCTATCTGCTCGGAAACCTTAACGGGTTCGAACCCCAGAGCGACCGGGTGGCCTACGAGGATCTCGAGGAGATAGACCGCTGGGCGCTGCAGCAGCTCGAGCAGCTCCGACGCCGGCTCAACGAGGCGTACGACAACCACCAGTACCACGTCGTCTACCACGGGCTGGTGAACTTCGCTGCGGTGACGCTGTCGTCGTTCTATCTCGACATCATCAAGGACCGGCTGTACACGTCTCCGCCCGACTCCCGCCGCCGGCGCGCGGCGCAGACGGTGCTCTACCGCCTCGCGATGGACCTCTGCCGGTTGATGGCCCCGATCCTGTGTTTTACCGCCGACGAGGTCTGGCAGGAGCTCGAGACCCTGCACGGACGCGAGGGCTGGGCGGAGGCCACCGTCCACGCCGAGCGTTTTCCCGGTGCGGTCGAGATCCCCGAGGACGCCGCGCTGCTTGAACGCTGGGAGCGACTGAAATCGATCCGCGACGAGGTCGCCAAGGCTCTCGAGACCGCGCGAGCGGGAAAGCGGATCGGCACCGCGCTCGCGGCGAAGGTGCGTATCGACGCGTCCGAGGAGGTGCAGACGTTTCTCGCGTCGTTTGGCGACGATCTGCCCTTTCTGTTCATCACGAGCGGTGTCGAGTTCGGTGTGGTCGGTGACGGCGCCTTTCGCTCGGAAAAGTTGCCCGGCCTCGCGGTCGAGGTTCTCGACGCCGACGGGACGAAGTGCGAGCGCTGCTGGACCTACACGACCGATGTCGGGAGCGACGCCGAATGGCCGCAGATCTGCGTCCGTTGTGTCACCGCGGTCCGCGAGATCGTCTCCCCGGAGAAGTCGGCGTGAGCGGATTCGCCGCCGTCGTCGAGCGACGCGCGTACTTTCTCGTCGCGGCCATCGTGTTCGCGGTCGACCAGATGACCAAGATCGCCGCCGACCGTTGGCTACGACCCCACAGCTCGGTGCAGGTCATCTCTGGGCTCTTCGACCTGTCGTACTCGCGCAACCGCGGTGGGCTGTTCGGGTACTTCTCGACCCTCGAGGACCCGTGGCGGATACTGCTGCTCACCGTGCTCCCGATCGTGGCGATCGTGCTGATCGCGATCTTTCTGGTTCGCACGGAAGAAGCGGACCGCATCACGAGGGCGGGGCTCGCGCTGATCCTCGGAGGGGCGACGGGCAACCTTCTCGACCGCATCCTCCGGGGCGAGGTCGTGGACTTTCTCGACGT
>JBFJTV010000299.1:0-4248 GCA_041625075.1 Candidatus Polarisedimenticolaceae bacterium
AAACGAGGTCGACGACACCGACGCTCTTCAGGTTCTGGGGGCGGTGAGCATCGAGGTGCTGCAGGAGCTGATCCAAGCGCTGTCCGCGAGGGATGCCGCCGGGATGCTCACGGTTCTCGACAACCTCGCGGGCGAGGGCCATGATCTCGTTCACTTCTGGAGCGAGCTGGTCGGTGCGTTGCGCGACGTCTTGCTGGGTCGCACGCTGCCGGACCGCGTCGAGCTGCTGTCGAGAACGTCCGAGGAGAGCAAGGCGCTGTTGGCCGCGGCCGAGGGGCTATCCGACGAAGACGTCCTCCGCGCCTTTCAGATCGTCGCCGATCTCGAGTACGGCCTGAAGTCCTCGAGCCAACCGCGATTCCTGTTCGAGGCGACCCTGATCCGGCTCGCGGGACTCGGTTCGGTACGCCCGATCGAGGACCTTCTCGCCACGCTCGGCACCCCCTCCGCGTCCGCCGGGGCCACCAAGCCCTCGCGCCCCGCGCCGTCTTCGCGACCGTCGCGCAAGCCTCAAAAAAAAAGCCCTGAGCCCGGTCCCGTCGCTCCCGAGCCCGATCTCCCGGCGCGCGGCTATGCGCCGCCGTTCTTCTCCTCGTTCCTGGTCGCCGTCCAGCAAGCCAAGCCGATGCTCGGCGCGATGCTCGAACAGGTCGGCTCGGCGACGCTCGAAGACGACACGCTGGTGCTCTACCTCGGAGAGGCCGCAGCGGCGTTGCGCAAACGACTCGAGGCCGAGGACGCGATGACCGTGCTGCGACGGTGCGCGTCGGAGACCTCGGGGAAGGAGCTGCGGATCCGGCTCGCGTCGAGCTCGGACACGGCGCCCGCCTCCCGGCCGGTCCAGCCGGCGTCGGGCGGTCCTCACGGCCGGACCGAGCGGCCGTCGAAGCCCCGGCCGGCCGGCGACCGCGGCTCGTTGCTCGAGCGCGCGAAGAAGGATCCCGGGATCGAGAAGCTGTTGCACGACTTTGGCGCCCAGGTGGTGGAGATCAAACCGATGGACCCGCCCGGGGACGCTGCCACGGGTGACGCGGACGGGGGTCCGGTCAAGGAGTCTTCATGAACATCGCGAAAATGATGAAGGACTTTCAGAAGATGCAGGCCAAGCTCCAGGAGGAGATGGATGCGCTCGAGGTGGAGGCATCCGCCGGCGGCGGCGTCGTGACGGCCAAGATGAACGGGAAGAAAGAGCTGTTGTCGCTTCAAATCGCACCCGAGGCGATCACGCCCGACGACCCGGAAATGCTCGGCGACGTCGTCGTCGCCGCGGTCAACGAGGCGGCGCGCAAGGTGGACGCCGAGCTGCAAGAGATCACCCAGGGAATGGCCGGTGGGCTCAATATCCCGGGTCTGTTCTGAGGGTTTCGTGACCCCGCTCGCCCCCGCCCTGGAGCGGGTCATCGCCGAGCTGAGCAAGCTCCCCGGGATCGGACGCAAGACGGCCCAGCGTCTCGTGTTCCATCTTCTGAAGGTCCCCGAGACACAGGTCACCGAGCTTGCCGGCTCGCTTGCCGCGATGCGCGAGAAGATCGGATTCTGCGTCGACTGCCACAACCTGTCCGAGGGCGACCGCTGCCCGGTCTGCACCGATCCGCGGCGCGATCCGACGTTGCTGTGTGTCGTCGAGGAGCCGGCTAACGTCCTGGTGCTCGAACGCACCGGGTCGCACCGCGGGCTGTACCACGTGCTCGGTGGCGCGCTCTCCCCGCTCCGGGACATCGGGCCCGATGACCTTCACCTCGCCGATCTGCTCGAGCGGGTCAAGCAGGGCGGGTTTCGCGAGGTCATCCTGGCGACCAACCCGAACGTCGAGGGCGAGGCCACCGCGGTCTACCTGAGCCGATTGCTCAAGCCGCTCGGCGTGTCGCTGACCCGGCCGGCCCAGGGATTGCCCGCCGGGAGCGACCTCGAGTACACCGACGACCTGACCGTCCAGCGCGCGTTCGAGGGCCGGCGGGACTACTGAAGAGCCCTATTCGGCACCAGAACGTCGCACTTGCTCTGACGAGGGTCACGACGTTACATTTAACCAGTCGCTCGGTTTTCCGGGGGAAAAGGGGCGCTTGTGTCTCTCTCGAACTACGTCGTCCTCGAAGAAGACTACTCGCGATTCACCACCACGCTCGAGAAGCTCCGGGCGGAGTCCAACTCGAAGATCGTTTTCCTTCTCGACAAGAACGGGCAGCAGATCGCGTCCGTGGGCGACATGCAGAAGATCGACCCGACCGCGCTTGCCTCGCTGGCCGCCGGGAACGTCGCGGCCACGGACGGTCTTGCCAAGCTTATCGGCGAACGTGAGTTCTCCATCCTGTTCCACGAAGGCGAGAACGACTCTCTTCATATCAACGTCGTTGGCGGATGGGCCATCCTGTTGGTGATGTTCGACGAGAGGTCGTCGCTGGGTCTGGTGCGGCTTCGTGTCAAGAAAGCATCCGCGGAGCTCGACGCGATCCTCGAGGAGATCGCCACGCGGGCCGAGACAAGGCGCTCCTCAGGTTTAGAGGCGACTCCCTTCTCGGAGATCACCGACGAGGACATCGACGCGCTTTTCAGCTAGCTGACGGATTCTGACCACCGAGCCGGACGGGGCACATGACGTTCATCAATTACGCGGCCCGCGAGATCAACTGCAAGATCGTCTACTACGGCCCGGGTCTCGGTGGAAAGACCACCAACATCCAGCAGATCTACGAGCGCAGCAACAACGGCAACAAGGGCAAACTGATTTCGCTGGCGACCGAGACCGATCGCACCCTGTTCTTTGATTTCCTGCCCCTCGAGCTCGGCGCGATTCGGGGTTTCAGGACGCGGTTTCACCTCTACACGGTTCCCGGCCAGGTGTTCTACGACGCGTCGCGGAAGCTGATCCTCAAGGGGGTCGACGGCGTGGTCTTCGTCGCGGACTCGCAGGAATCGAGGATGGATGCCAACGTCGAGTCGATTCGAAACCTGCAGCAGAACCTCGGGGAGCACGACTACGATCTCGTGAAGCTTCCCTACGTGCTCCAGCTCAACAAACGCGACCTTCCCTCCGCGGTGCCCGTCGACCGGCTGGTGAGTGCTCTGAGGCTTCGGGACGAACCGGTGATCGAGGCGGTCGCCACCAAAGGCACGGGGGTCTTCGACACGCTCCGCGAGGCGATCCGGCTGGTCATGCTCGACCTCAAAAACCGCTGATCGGGACACTCTCCTTTTTCGAGCAACCACGTCGAACGGGCTGACGGCTCGGGTCGAAAAAGGAGAGTGTCCCCCAGGGTTGCGGGCCGGGTTGGACCGGTGCTAACATCCGGCCTTTGTTTCACTTGGGCAGGGGTTTCCATGTACGCCGTGATTCAATCCGGTGGCAAACAGCACCGCGTGCAAGTCGGTGACGTGGTCCGTGTCGAATCGCTTCCCGGTGGCCCGGGGGACGCCGTCGTGTTCGATCGTGTACTGATCGTGGGCGAAGGCAAGAAAACCCGTGTCGGAACGCCCACGGTCGAGGGGGCGAAGGTCAACGCCACCGTGGTCGAGCAGGGACGCGCCGACAAGGTTGTCGTCTTCAACTTCAAGCGTCGCAAGAACTCCAACCGGAAGAAGCAGGGCCACCGGCAGGCGTTCACGGCCGTCAAGATCGACTCGATCAAGGCGTAGGCGAGGCAAAGCGATGGCACACAAAAAGGCGGGTGGCAGCTCGAGAAACGGTCGCGACTCCAACGCGCAGCGGTTGGGCGTGAAGAGGTACGCCGGCGAGATGGTCAACGGCGGTGCGATCCTGATCCGCCAGCGCGGCACGCCGATCAAACCCGGGAAGAACGTCGGGCGCGGCAAGGACGACACGCTGTTCGCGCGTTGCGCCGGCCGGGTGGAGTTCGCGAACCGTGGCCGGATGGGGAAGTTCGTCAGCGTCATCCCCACGGACTGAGCTCCGCCCCGGCGATTCGCCCGAAACGACCGGCCTGGCAGCGACTGTCGGCCGGTCTTCGTGTTTCCGGGATCCAAAGTGTTCATCGATGAAGTGACGATCACCGTCGAGGCCGGGGCCGGCGGCAACGGGTGTCTCTCGTTCCGGCGAGAGAAATACGTCCCCCGCGGAGGCCCGGACGGCGGCGACGGCGGCAAGGGCGGCGATGTCGTCCTGGTGACCGACGAGAGCGTGTCGACCTTGCTCGCGTTTCGATACCAGCGGCTCTTTCGGGCCGACCGCGGGCGTCACGGTGAAGGGTCCAACAAGACCGGGCGGTCGGGTGGGGACCACGTCATCCGGGT
>JBFJTV010000300.1:0-4239 GCA_041625075.1 Candidatus Polarisedimenticolaceae bacterium
CGGCGCGGTAGGCCTTGGCCGCGCCCCTGCGGTCGTTGCCGAACCACTTGTACCGTGCCGTCCAGACGTCGAGCACGGCCTCGGCGCAAGGATCGGTCGGCGGGCACGCGCGCTGCTCCACCGCGACGGGATCGACCTCCACGCCCACGCTTTCGAGCAACGCTTTCGCAGTCTCGAACGGAACCTTTTTCTCGGGCATCGTGGCGCGTCGCTCGGCCGCCTCTCGGAGCCGATCGAGGTCCGGATCGTCTCGGGCATCCTGCCCGGCTCCCCAGCCGACGACGACCCGGTGGTCGCCTTCGATCGCGGCGACCCAGGGAGCCCAGCCCATCTGGTCGCGGGGCGCCGCCGACCAGGAGAACAGGGTTCTCGCCTCGCTCCCGAGGGTAGCGACGTCCTCACCCTCGGCGCCTTCGAGTGCGACCCCCCCGGCGACGGCGAGGCTGGCGGCGACGTCCGGCCCCCAGACCTGCGCGCCGGTCTCGGGTCGGCCCCGACCCCCACCCGGTTTGAAGAGGTAGGGAACCCGGATGGCCTCGTCGGATGAAGAGAACCCCGGTCCGATCACGGGCACCCCGCCTTCCCAGACCTCGCCGTAGGTCCCGATCAGGTGAATCTCGGCGGCATCGAGCCGACCGGCACCGGCGAGATCGTCGAGCAGGACGCCGAGGGCACGATCCACCGCGGTGAAGTACCCCTGCCGGGTCGCGAGACCCTGCTCCTCGAGGATGGCCTGACCGGCGCACGCGGCACCGGGGAAATGCAGCCACACGAAGATTCTTTCCTCGGCCCCGACGGTCTCGAGCCACGCGATGACCGGGTCGATCGTCTTCCCCGCCTCGACGGGGTAGACGATTCGCTCGGAGGGATTGAGTGCGGGATCGGGCGGCGGGTCGATGACGTCGAACCCGCGGAGAAGACCGCTCGACTCCCGGAGAACCGGGTTCACGGGAAAGGCCGCAGTCCTGTATCCCGCCTCGCGGAGCGACTCCGTGACCACCGGCACGGCGGCGCCGAGCGGGGCGCCGAGGTCGTCGAGGACGCCGTGGCGGTCCACCCCCCGGCCCGAGAGGATCGACGCGATCGCGGGTCGGGTCATCGGAGCCGCGGTCACGGCCTCACCGGAGAACCCGCCCAACCCGGCGAGGCGCGCGACGTTCGGCGCAGCAACGGATCCGCCGAAGGGCGCGAGATAGCCGCGCGGGAGGCCGTCGTACGTGACGAGCACGATCGTCGGGACGCCGCCCCCGTCCCCCGAACCGTCCTCGCCTTTTTCTATGCATCCCGTCAGAAAGGCCGCGGCGACCCAGAGCGTCGCGCCGGCTCCCCAAATCCTTGCCCACGATCGGTTCATGGCTGCCCGCTTTCCTCCAGCGAAAGCCCTCATCATAGTGCAGCGGTTGTGGCGGCGCGAGTCGCTACCGATCGTACGGGCGACCGACTCGATCCGGGTCAGTCGGCGGTCAGGCGGGTCCGGAAAAAGGACAGGACGCGATTCTCGTAGAGCTCGAGATCCTCGCCGTAGAGGCCGTCGAGCCGGGTCGAGGGCAGCAGCACGAGGTTGCCCTCCGAGTCTCTCTGTTCGGGGATGGTGGCGTACATCGCCTCGGTCGCGCTCGTGAGGGCGTTGTCGTCGGCGGGCGAGATCAGGAGAACCTCTCGACCGACCAGCCTCGCGATCCGTAGCTCGGCACGCGCGTCCCCGATCTTCGCGCGGTTCAGGACCGCGAACGCGATCCCGGGAAGAAACCCGAGATAACGCATGCCGAAGGTCCAGTCTCCATAGGTTCGGTGCAGAAGCGGGTAGGTCGGGTTCGGATAGAGACCGTCGAGCACCAGCACGTCGAGGGCCGGCCGGTCGGCGGCGGCCAGCACGGCCGCGTGCGCGCCCATCCCGAGACCGTAGACACCGATCGGGCGATCGCCGAACCCGTCGAGACCCCCGAGGTAATCCACGGCGCCGATGACGTCGTGTTTCTCCCGGATCCCGAGACTCGACCCGCCGCCGTCGCTCGCCCCGTGCCCGCGCAGATCGAACGCGAGAAGGTTGAATCCCGATTTCTGGAGCACCACGGCCAGGTCGAGGAGCGTCCCCTTGCTCCCGCCGAGATCGTGGACCATGACGATGAACGGCATGCCGGGATCACCCGGCAGCAGCCAGCCCGACAGCCGGACGTCGTCGGATGCCGGGAAGGCGACCTCCTCGACGTTGACCACGACGCTTGCGATCTCACGTGCGTGATCGGCCCGTCGCGGGGGGTGGGTGATCCGGTAGACCTGCGCGCCGACCATCCCGAAGGCGAGAGCCGCCACCACGCCGACCACCGCGACGAACGTTCCCAGCGCTTTTCTGCGACCGGACATGAGACTCCACACCCAAGGCCCCGAGAGTCGGTGTAGGGAATATAGGTGCGGGCCGAGACCGCGAACAAAATGCCCGAACGCGTGGAAATATGGGTCAGGTCGACGCCTTTTTGGCAGGCTCGGCGTGCCGCTCGGCCGAGTACCGCTCGACGACCGCCTCGGCGACCCGCCGCCCGACGACCCTCTCGAGATCGCCGCGCGCGGCTTTCTTGACCCGCGCGAGACTGCCGAACTCGCGCAGGAGCTTCCGTGCCGTCGCCGGTCCGACCCCCGGCAGCTCGGTCAGCTCGGTGCGCACCGTTCTCTTCTTGCGTCGCCGGCGGTGACGGGTGACCGCGAAGCGATGGGCCTCGTCCCGGATCTGCTGGATGAGCTGGAGCGCGGGATGGCTGCGCTCGAGCCGGAGAGGGTCGCCTCCCCGTTCGAGGTAGATCTCCTCGTCGCGCTTCGCCAGCGCGACCACCGGGATCATCGGCAACCCCACCGCCGCCAGCGAACGCACGGCGGAGCCGAGCTGGCCCGCGCCGCCGTCGATGAGCACGAGGTCGGGAAGACGGCGGTCCTCCTCCAGCAGACGGCGATAGCGCCGGGTGACGGCCTCCGCGATCGCGGCGAAATCGTCGGGCCCTTCCACGCCTCGGATGTTGAAGCTCCGGTAGTCCGCCTTGCGCGGCTTCCCTCCCTCCCACACCACCATTCCCGCGACCGGGTCGGTCCCCTGCGTGTTGGAAATGTCGAAACACTCGATGCGGTAAGGCGCCTCGTCGAGACCGAGGACCCGCGCGAGCGCGTCGAGGACCTCGACACCGTGCCGGTGCGGCGCCCGGAACCGGGTGTCGAACGCGAGCTTCGCGTTCTTGCGGACGAGCGCGAGAAAGCTCCGCTTGTTGCCCCGTACCGGGACTCGGAGACGGACGCGCCCACCCCGTCGCTCACCGAGCCAGCGCTCGACGTCGGGATGGTCCTCGGGAAGATCGGAGACGTAGACCTCTCGCGGCGGTCGGTTCTCGGCGTAGTACTGCACGAGCGCCGTGGCGTAGAAGCCCGCGTCGTCGATCTCGAGATCATCGAACGAGAACTCGCGTCTTCCCTGCACCCGGCCCTCGCGGATCTGGAAGACGTGCAACGTCAGCTGCGAGCCGTCGCGATGATGCGCGATGTAGTCCTGGTCCTCGCGACCGAGCGACGACATCTTCTGGCGCACGGAGAGCTTGTTGACGGTCCGCAACGTGTCGCGGAAGCCGGCCGCGCGCTCGTACTCCTCGGCCTCGCTGGCCTCGCGCATCTGCCGCTCGAGGGAGGACTCGAGATCGCGGTGACGCCCCTCGAGAAAGAGCCGCGCGTCCTTGACCGCTCGACCGTACTCCTCCGGATTCGTCTTCCCAGCGCACGGCGCGAGACACTGGTCGAGATGGTAGTAGAGACACGGACGTCTCTTGCCGTCGAAGATCTCGCTGCACGTCGCGACCCTGAAGAACTTCGGCACGAGCTTGAGCGAGCGTCGCGCCACCGACGCCGGAATCATGGGGCCGAAGTAGGCGTTGCCGTCGAGCCGAGGGCGACGCACGAACGACAGCCGCGGGTACTCGTCCTTGATCGAGAGCTTGAGATACGGAAAGCTCTTGTCGTCGCGGAGAATGACGTTGTACGGGGGGCGGTGACGCTTGATCAGGTTGGCCTCGAGGATCCGCGCCTCGAACTCGCTGTCGACGACGATGATCTCGACGTCGGCGACCTCGCCCACCATCGTTGCCGTCTTGGGCGGGTGCTGCGCCGCGGGCTGGAAGTACGAGCGCACGCGGCTGCGCAACGACTTCGCCTTGCCGACGTAGAGGATCTTCCCCCCCGCGTCGTGGAACTGGTAGACCCCCGGGC